>JACRMK010000004.1 GCA_016235055.1 Chloroflexota bacterium
CTAACCGCAGAGCACGCAGGGAAAATAGAACTGACCGCAAAGGGCGCAAAGAGCGCAAAGCAAACCAACCTAACCGCAGAGCACGCAGAGTGTGCAGAGAAAACAAAACTAGCCGCAAAGGGCGCTAAACAAACCTGCCCAACCGCGGAGGACACGGAGGGCGCAGAGAAAACAAAACTAACCGCAAAGGGCGCAAAGATCTCAGAGGAAAACCGCAAACTGATGGATTTCTTTGCGTTCTTCGCGTTCGTAGCGGTGAAAGTGGAACTGCGCAGTCCCCGAACTATCGCTCGTGCTGCTTGCGATACTCCTCGATCGAACTGATCGGCGGGCGCTCGTGATCACGGATCTCCTGGATTTCCAGCCGCATGCGCTGCTGCTCGTGGCGGATGAGCTTCAGGCTCGTGTTCATCGCGTCCAGCAGCGCAATCTGCCGGCTGTCGCTCACGCGCTGCATGATAACCTGAATGATGGCGAACGCCATCTGGCTCAGCGCGCGCAGCGACTGGTTGCCATGGATCCGCTCCTCCAGATCGACCTGGCCGATTGCGTGCAGGCCGTGGCGCTGCAGGATGTCGATCAGCAGTCCGGTCTCGACGCCGTAGCCGGTGAAGAACGGGACGCCGGCCAGCGCCGCGCGGCGTCCGGCATATTCGCCCGCGAGCGGCTGCACTATGCCCGAAAGCTCCGGGTAGAACAGGTTGAGGAGCGGCCGCGCGACCAGTTCGGTCACGCGCCCGCCGCCGCGCGCTTCGAGCCGGCCGCCGACGCGCAGCGGGCGATGGTAGAAGCCCTTGATGTACATCAGGTGCGGGTGACGGATCAGCGGGCCGAGTATCCCGTACACAAAGCGCGGGTTGATGTTGACGATATCGGTGTCGATCCACGCGATCAGGTCGCCTTTGAGGACGTGCAGGCTCTTCCAGAGCGCCTCGCCCTTGCCGGTATACGCGCCCAGGCGCGGCAGTATCTCCGGATGGCGATAGACCGGCACGCCGAGTTGCTGCGCGATCTCGACCGTCTTGTCGGTAGAGTTGGAGTCGATCAGGACGATCTCGTCGAGCAGGCGGTGCGGGTGCATCAACGTCTGTACGGTCTGAATCACGTGACCGACCGTTTTGGCTTCGTTGAGCGCGGGCAGGCCCAGGCTGATCGTCAGACCTTGCCGTTCCTTCAATTCGACCAGTTGCGCGATGTCCGCGAACTCGGCCGCGTCGAACGTGTTCTCCGCGAACCACTTGTCCACGAGCACGGAGATGGTATAGTCGACCGGCTCGGCCGTCGCATCCGCGGCGGGCGTGAAAGCGCGGTGCGTCTTGACGATCAGCGTCGGCGTCTCGCTGCGCTGCAGCACGCGCGTCACCATCTGGCCGGCCGGCGGCTCGCCTGCCTGCGGGCGCGCGACGGCGCCCATTACCAGCAGTTGGTAGGGCAGCGTGCGCGCTTCGCGGGTGATCGCGCGCGCCGCGTCGCCCCGCATCTGCACGCGCCGCGTGATTTCGTCCAGTCCATGCAAGTGGTCGAGGAATTGCTGGTACGGGTGCCGTGGGGAGTGTGTCGCCCGTTCGGCGTGGAGCAGGGTGATGCCGGCCGCGTGAGCCTGCGCGACCGCAAGCGCAAGGCCGAGCGCCAGACCGGCGTAGCGCCCGCCGCGCACCGGCAGCAGGATGCGCCGCACCTTCGCGGGCAGGCGTCCGCGCAGAAACCCCAAGTCGCACGGCGTCTCGTTAAGAAACGAGGCCGGAATCGCGGACGACCAATTCGCCAGCAGCAGGCTGGCGCGCTCGCGTCGCACGATGTGCCGGATCTCGCGCCACGGATCGTGGGTGACGTGCACGCGCGGCGGCTCGTCCGGCGCGACCAGCGTCTCCAGTTGTTTGCGCAGCCGCTGGGCGGGCCGCGCGCCCGCGCTCAGCGTCTCATCCGCATCGACGCGCACCATCCCGACGACCCGTACTTCGCAGCGGCGTGCGCGCGCCAGCGGACGCGCGAGTCTCAGTAGGTTCGCCGCTTCCGTGCGCGACGTGCTCATGACGATGACGGGGCCAACACGCTTAGGCATCAGCGCCTCCTGCCAGCAACGGCTCGATGTGAAGCCGGAAGATCTGGTCCCAGGTGAAAGTGTTCGCGATCTGGCGCTTCAAGCGATAACGGGCGTCTCGTTCCAGCACGTCGCCGATGCGCGCGGCGATCGTCGCCGGCGGCTCGTCGAGTGCAAAGTAGTGCGCCCAGGCGCCTGCCGTCTCGCGAAACGGCGCGATGTCGGCGCAGAAGATCGGCAGGCGCGCCAGCCCCGCCTCCAGGATCGGCAAGCCGAAGCCTTCGCTCTGACTGGGGAATAGCAGCGCGTCGGCCAGCGCGTACAGGTCGCGCCGCGTTCGATTGTCCACCGCGCCGTGCTGCTGCAGGAAGATGATCCGGTCGGCGACGTTCTGCTGCACGGACTGCGCCTGCAGCGCATCGAGGTATGCGCGATTGGTCGGGTTGTGCGGCCCCAGCGGCCCCATGATGATGAGTTTGGGGCCAAGCCCGCTGTCGCGCAGCGCGGCGATAATCTCGATGGCCAGTTCGATGTTCTTGCGACGCGTGATGCGGGCGGGCAACAAGAACAGCGGGTTGGCGGCGGGCAGGTCGAACTGCCGCGCCCAGCGGATCGCCGGGTCGCCCAGTTCCAGGAACTCCGCGGCGTCGATGCCCGGCGGGACGACCGCAATCGCGTCGGCGGGCAGGCCGAGCAGGCCGGCCAGTGCAGCACGGCGGGACGTCGAGACCGTCACATAGCGTGCGCCGGGCCAGGCTTGTCGCAGGAGGTCCCAGGGCCGGCCGTCGTGCAGATCCGGCGCGTAGGTCGGATCGCACCACGCGAGATCATGCGCCCATTGGATCAACTGCATATGGGAGGACTGCGCGCACTCGTGCAGCGCGGCGGTCAATGCAAGATTCTTGTGTAGCGTGGCGATATTGTGGGCGATGCAGATGTCCACGCCGGCCAGCGCCGCCCGCAGCGACTGGCGCAACGCGCTCCGCACGGCGCGGAACTCATCGCCGACCGTGCCGGCCGCGAGCGCGCGGTTAATGGCCGTCACGCGCGGATGGCGCGAATCGGCCAAATCGATGCGCACCAGCGGCACGCGCGCGTCGCACGGCTCGCCAGCGCCCGCGACGACTTGCACGCTATAACCGGCATCGGCGAGCAAGCGCGCGTGGGCAGCGATGGTAGACTCGACGCCGCCGATCACCGGCGGCGCGCTGTAGTGCACAATGGCAATCCGCGGTTTGTTCATACGCTTCCCCCTTTCCAAACAAGCCACGTCAACGATCGCCAAACGCCTGCACTAAATTGTAACAGAGGGTGAGGGAAATGCGGCTTTGTGGGGATTGCCCGTGTCGGCGACTCGTTGCCGACTTTCAAGACTTGCTCGGCCTGCGGCCGGATAGCCAAACCGCAGAGCACGCAGAGATCGCAGAGAAGACCACGTTAACCGCAAAGGGCGCAAAGCAAACCAACCTAACCGCAGCAGCAATTCTCAATTTGGCTTTGTACGGGTACTTTCCAATGCCGCTTGCGATGCGCTGGCTCTCAGGCGCTTGTCACGCAAGCTGGCCCGCCGAAAAAATGGCGCTGCCCTCCCCCTCATCCCCTCCCAACGAAGTTGGGAGGGGATGAGGGGGCATATTGGCAGCCGACTCCAAAATGAGAACTGCTGTAACCGCAGAGCACGCAGAGGACGCAGAGAAAACAAGCCTACCCCGAAGGTCGCAAAGATCGCAAAGCAAACCTGCCCAACCGCGCAGGACGCAGAGCGCGCAGAGGAATAGCGCATGCTTATTGGTTTCTCTATGTTCTCTGCGCTCTCTGCGGTTAGATGCGGTTCAATCTTGCCTTTGACCAATCCCGCGGTGTCGCCTATAATGAATGTCGCATGAGCCCTTAGCTCAGTTGGTTAGAGCATCTGCCTTTTAAGCAGAGTGTCGTGGGTTCGAATCCCACAGGGCTCATCAGTGCAAAGCACAACGCGGCGAGTCATCACGACTCGCCGCGTTGTGTGTTTTCCGGCGCAGCCCGTTACGGCGCCGACAGGATCTCGTCGGCCACCTGGCGCATGCCGACCCGCCGCGTGCGGGCCATCTGCTGGATTCTCAGATATGCCTGCCGCTCGTTTAGTCCGTCCGACGCCATCAGCCGCCGCTTCGCCTCGTCCACCCGGTCGCGCGTCTCGAAGCTCTCCTGCAGGCCGGCCACCTCGGCGCGCAACTCCTTCCACTCCGCGAAGCGCGCCACGGCCAGTTCGAGCGTCGGGCCGAGCATCTCCTCCTTGACTGGCTTGACCAGGTAGGCAAAGACCGGCGCGCCGCGCGCCTGGTCGATGAGTTGTCGGTCGCTGTAGGCCGTCAGCAGGACAATCGCCGTCGGCTGCTGGTCCATGATCTGCCGCGCGGCGGTCAGGCCGTCCATCTCCGGCATCTTGATATCGAGGATGACCACGTCAGGGTGCGTCTCGTGCACCAGCGCCAGCGCGGCGCGGCCGTTAGTCGCCGTGCCGACGACCTCGTGGCCGGCTTCGGCCAGGATCGTCCGCAGTCCGATTCGAATGATCGCCTCGTCGTCTGCAATCAATACACGCATCTATCGTACCCCTTTGATGATGAACCGCAGAGAACGCAGAGAGCGCAGAGAAAACATCTGCTTCAGACTATCCATTTATGTGCTTCTGCATGCGTTGCGTCGCCATGGATTTATTGGCGTAAATTCGCATCATTCGCGGATAAGTTGGTGTGTGCTTTGCGGTCAGCCTTATACGTTGTGCCCGGATGCGAGCAGCATCTGCTTCGGCATCCGCACCTGGGCGGTGGCGCCCCGGCCATCGTCATTGTTCACCAGGCTGAACTCGCCGCGCAGGTCTTCGATCACCAGCGCCTCGACGATTTGCAGGCCGAGGCTGCGCGTGCGGTCGAAGCCGGGCGGCAGGCCGGTGCCGTCGTCGCGCACGCTCAGGCTGATGCGCTCTGCCTCCTCGCGCAACTCGACCAGCACCGCGCCCTCGCTGCGGCCCTCGAAGCCGTGCTCCAGCGCGTTCTGGATCAACTCGTTGGTCACAATGGCGATGGTCGTGGCCGGCTGGGATGGCATGCGCACCTCGCCGCCCGCGACCTGCACGCGCACGGTCTGGCCCGGCTTCAACATGGTCTGCGTAGCGATCTGCGCCGTCTGCCGGATCAGCGTCGTCACGTCGATCAGTCGGAAGCCTTCCTGCGAGAGCGCGTCATGCACGGCGGCGATGCTCATGATGCGGCTGACCGTCTGCTGGAGCGCGTCGCGCGCGGAGATCTCGCCGCCGCCCTGCAGTTGCAGGCGCAGCAGCATGGCGACCGTCTGCAAGTTGTTCTTGATGCGATGGTGCATTTCGCGCACCAGCATCGCGTTCATCGCCAGGTTGGCGTTCTCGATCGCCAGCGCGGTCTGGTTGGCGAGCGTGGTGAACAGCTCGATCTCGCGCTGGCTGAAGTCGTGCACGCTGCCCATGTAGCAGTTGAAGACGCCGATGATCTTGTCGCGCACGGTCAACGGCACGGCGAGGAAGGAGAGCAGGCCCTCCTGCTCGGCCAGCTCGCGGTTGCGGTAGAGCGGGTCGGCGCGCAGGTCGCGCACGGCGACCGGGTGGCCGCTCATGACGACGCGGCCGGTCAGGCTGTTGTGCACGGCCAGCGGCGCCTGCGTAATGTGCGCGCGCGTCAGCCCGTGCGTGGCGCGCATGACCAGCTCGTCGCGGTCCTTGTCGTACAGCATCAGCGCGCTGGCGCGCGCCTGCATGATCGCGGCGGCCATCTCGACGACGACCGACAGCATCTCGTCGAAGTAGAGCGGCGCGGTGACGGCGCGGCTGACCTGCGCCAGCGTCGCCAGCTCCTGGATCTGCCGCTGCATGCGGTCGTGCAGGTCGGCGCGCTCCAGCGCGCCCGCGGCGAGCTCGCCGATCAGCGACATCAGCTCGATTTCGGGCTGTCCGTAGTCGTGGTACGCCATCGTCTGCACGTTCATCGCGCCGATGGTGTTGCCCTGGCTGATCAGCGGCACGGCCAGCAGCGACTTGAAGCGCCGCTCGCGCGTGCCGCGCACATACTTGAAACGCGGGTCGCGCGCCGCGTCGCGTACGGCGACCGGCTCGCCGTGCTGTGCCGCGTAGCCGGTGATGCCTTCGCCCACTTCCAGACTGGCGTGATCGACCGCCGTCGGCGCCAGGCCGGTGCTCGCCTTCAGGATCAGTCGGTTTTGCGCGCGCTCCAGCAGGTAGATCGAGCAGGAGTCCATGCGCATCACGGCGGCGGTCGTGCGGCTGATCGCCTGCAGCGTCGCCTGCACGTCGTGCGCGGCGCTCATGGCGCGGCCGATCTCACGCAGTGCCTCCAGTTCGGCGTGCAGGTCGGATGGGGGGCGCAGGTTGGCGGGCTCGGGCACGGCGTGTGGCGGACGGTGCGTCATGGAACTGGAGACTGACTCAGTCAAGGTTGGCCGGGATCAGGCGCTCGATGATGACCACGTCACGCCAGAGGCCGTCGAGCTTGCCGTGCTTTTCGTAAACGCCGACCTCGCGAAATCCGACCGCGCGCAGGAGCGCACGGCTGGCGGTGTTCTCCACGAACGCGCGCGAGACGAGTTTCCAGAATCCGGCGCGCCCGGCGGCTTCGATCAGCGTCACCATGGCGGCGCGCCCGGCGCCCCGACCGCGCGCCTCGCGTGCTGTGTAGACCGAGAACTCCGCGATGCCGGCGTAGCAGTCGCGCGGGCGGTAGGTGGAGGTCGACGCAAACGCCAGCACCTGATCGCCGTCGACTGCCACGACAATCGGGTGCTTACCGTCGAACCAGCCGCGGATGTCGTCGGCGGTGCGCGGGCGCGTCTCGAAGGTTGCGACTCGGTCTTCGATGCCCTGGTTGTAGATCAGCGCGATCGCGGCGCTATCGTCCGGCGTGGCCATACGCGTCTGCATCGGGGGCCGTCCTTGCGTGGGATGGGATGCCGCGAATTATAGCGGGGCGCGCGGGGCGGGTCAAGCGAGATTGGCTGCTGCGACGGCCTTTTCAAAGCCGATGTTGCCCTCTCCCTAACTCTCTCCCGCGACGCTATAACGGCGCCGCAGGAGAGGGGATTGGCCCCATCCCCTGTTCGCGTCGTGTGCGAACGGGGGATGGTATGCCCTATGCCGCGGGGAGTACGCCCCGCCTGCACGCACCGCGTGCGGCATAGGGTGCGGAAGGGGGCACATAGGCACGGGACTCTGGAGAAGCCAAGGAGAGCGGGAAGCGACAACCTGTGCTTGAGAATTCGCCCGACTTGTTATATGATCTCCTTGTAATTGCGTGCTGGATACCCATCCGCGCGGCCGTGGCCGCGCCGTCTCTTGGAAGGAGAGCCAACGTATGAACCTGCGTATTCCCGGCCCGACGCCGCTGCCGCCCGAAGTTTTCGCCGCCATGCAGCGCCCGATGGTCGACCACCGCGGCGCGGAGTTTGCCGCCATGACGCTGCGCATCGTCGCCGGACTCAGGCAGATGATCGGTACGAAGGGCGACCTGTTCCTGATCACCAGTTCGGGCACCGGCGGGATCGAATCCGCGCTGGTCAACACGCTGTCGCCGGGCGACAAGGTGCTGGCGCTCGCGGCCGGCACGTTCGGCGACAAGTTCGCGACGATGGCGCGCGCGTTCGGCGCCGATGTGAAGACGGTGCGCTATGCCAACGGCGAAGGGGTCGATCCCGCGCGCGTTGCCGCCGAGTTGCAGGCGATGCCCGACTGCCGCGCCGTGGTGCTGACGCACAACGAAACGTCGACCGGCGTGCTGCACCCGCTGCGCGAGATCGCGGCAGCGGTGCGCCAGCACTCCGAGGCGGTGTTCATGGCCGACAGCGTCAGCGGGATGGGCGGCGTCGAGATCGACATGGACGCCTGGGGCGTCGATGTGCTGATCACCGGCTCGCAGAAAGCGCTGATGGCGCCGCCGGGCGTCGCCGTCATCGCCGTCGGTGAGCGGGCCTGGCGCGCCAACGCCGCCGCGAAGACGCCGCGCTACTACTTTGACTGGCGGATGCACAAGGAGAACATGGACAGCGGCGGCTTTACGCCGTCCACGCCGACGCTGCCGATCTTCTTCGCGCTCGATGCGGCGCTGACGCTGATGGAGAATGAAGGGATGCCGGCCATCTATGCGCGTCATCGCCGCCTGATGGCGCTGACGCGCCGGCGCGCGCGCGAAATCGGCTTCGCACTGCTGGCGAGCGAGCGCGTGGCGTCGCCCACGGTCACCGCGCTGCGCATGCCGGCCGGCGTGGACGCCGACGAACTGCGCCGCATGGCGCGCGAGGAAATGGACGTCGTCTTTGGCGGCGGTCTCGGCGATATGCGCGGACAGGTCATCCGTGTCGGTCACATGGGTTACACGAATGAAACCGACATCAACCAGGCGATGGATGCGCTGGCGGAGATCGCGCACCGGGTACTGCCGCACGCCTGACACGCGCGCAGGCGCCGCCGATTCCGCGCCAGCAATTCTCATTTTGAAGTCGGCTGCCAATATGCCCCCTCAGCCCCTGCCCCTGCTCCCCCGCGCGCGCGGGGGAGCAGGGGAAAAGCTAACGGGGAGGCGCGCGGCGGCGCAGCCGCCGCGCACCTCCCTTAAGAACCTCGCCCCCTCCCAACGAAGCTGGGAGGGGGTCGGGGGGAGGGCAGCGCCACTTTTTCGGCGGGCCAGCTTGCGTGACAAGCGCCTGAGAGCCAGCACATCGCAAGCGGCATTGGAACGTACCCGGCCAAAGCCAAATTGAGAATTGCTGGCAAAACAGATTGCGCCTTTCATCGTTCCCCCGTATAATAACAAAGGAACGGGGCCGGATCGGCGCGCCCCGTTATTCGTTTTGCGCCCATGCGGGCATGCGGAAGCCGGAACGATGAAAGGACGTGCATGAGTTCGCGCAGTTGGCTATTGGCTTTGGTCGGCCTGGTCGTCGTGTGCACGGGCGTGTTTGTGCTCGCGCTCGTCGCCGGGGCCGTTATGCTGACCCGCCGGGACATTCCGGAGGTGGTAACCTATCCCGCCTGGCAGGACCCCGCGCAGGTGGACAAGCTCAAGGTTGACCCGATCTTGAGTGCGGCGATGCTGGCGGGCGCCAACGATGTGGCGACGATCGGCCAGATGGTGGCGCGCGGCGAGATCGACTCGGCGTACACGGCCGCCATCTACTCGCCGAACCTGACGGACCGCCAGCGGCTGGCTCAACTGCAACTGGTGGGCGAGCGCTATACGGCGCTGGCCAAGACCGACCGCGCGCGGGTGACGTACCAGGCAGTGATGGATGTCGCCGCGCTCAGCCCGGCGCTGTCCGACTTTGAGCGCGCCGACGCGCTGGCCCAGACGGCCGCGGCATTCTACCGCCTGAACGACCGCAATTTGGCGCGGCTGGCGCTCGACAGCGGGCGCGACATCGCGCTGCGCAGCCCGTTCCTGAAAGACGCCAGCCGCTTCACGCTACTGAGCCGCCTGCTGCTCGCCGCGCAGAAGGGCGACGACCGCACGCGGGTGCAGACGCTGAATGACGACCGGTCAAGCTTCGTGGATCAGAGCGACGCCAATTCGCCGGCCGGCGCCGATTTGCCCGACCTGCTGCCGGCCGTCGACGCAATTAAAAAGGATGCAGCGCTGACCGCCGCCGAGACGAAGCGTATCGAGGCGGCCAAGCAGGTGGCCGCGCTGCTGGGCAAGAGCCAGACAGTGCCGGACGAACTTGGTACGGCGCTCGGCGATGCGTTGTTCGACGAGGATGAGCAGTACAAGCGCGTGTTCGCCGCGCCCTCGACGCAGACGTCGCTGGCGCAGAAGATCGCGCTGGCCCAGGCGCAGGTGAACTGGCTGACGATCAAGTACCGTGTGGCGCGCAAGGCGCTTGGGATCAGCCTGGTGGGCGAGTGGGAGATCGATGAACAAGTTGTCCGCGATGACCTGGCCCGCGCCAGCGAGACGCTGAATCTGCTGCGCAACGAACAGGCGGCCGGCCTGCCGAAGGGGCAGGATGTGGAACTGGCGACGAATGAACTGCTGCGCCGGCTGGTGCTGGCCGGGCGTTTGGGTCTGTACCCGGACTTTGACGAGGGCGCCCTGGTCGGGTCGTTGAACGACTCGACCGACCAGTTGATCGCCAGCCAGCCGCAGGCGAGCCTGCGCGTGAAGGTCGACGGCGGGACGGGCAAACGTTTCTATCATCTGGTGGACGACGACGGCTGGTACGGACAGACCGGCGCGACGCCCGTGCCGAAACGCACACCGGGACGCGGTACGCCAACGCGCCGCCCGGCCGCGACCGCGCCGCCTACGCAGGCGGGCGCGACACCGCAAACTCAGCAGACGGCGACGACCCCGGCGCGCACGCCGGCGGCAGGCAGCACGCCCGCCCCGCAGAACACGCGCGCCGCCAGTACGCCTGCGCCCGTGCCGCCGACCAACACGGCGCCGCCGGCGCCGCCGACGAATACACCCGTGCCGGCGCCGCCGACGAACACGCCGCGCCCGGCGCCGACCAACACACCGGACAAAGCGTATCCTTAACGCGGCAAGGAGCGAGCCATGCAGACGAACCGTGATGTCGCCGAGCCCGAAGTCGTCGTCGAAGGGGGCGAGTCCGCCGCCCGTTCGGAACGCACGTGGCGCATCGCCACGATTGCCGTCATCGTGCTAACGCTGTTCGTCTGCCTGTGTTTCGGCGGTATCCTGGTGCTGAACCCGTTCCAGCCGGGCGGTTCAAACGCACTGGCGGCGCCGACGGCCACCCGCCGCGGCGCAGGTTTCGCCGCCACGTGGACGCCGACGCCCACCGACACGGCGACGCCGACCGCGCCGCCGCGCCCGACGGCTACCTCGACGAGCACGCCGACGGCCACCGCGACGGCGTCGAACACGCCGGTGCCGGCGACGCCGACGCGCACGCCGCCGCCGCCGACGAACACGGCGCGCCCGCGGCCGACCAACACGCCGCGCCCGCCGACCAGCACGCCGGTGCCGCCGCCGACGGCGACCAACACGCCGTCGTACCAGTTCAGTGTGTCGTCGCCGACGTCGTACTTCAACCAGGGCAGCATGGGCGTGTTCGGCACGGTGCGCGATCGTAATGGTAACCTGGTCGGCGACGTAAAGATTGAAGTTATTGCGCCGTCCGGCAGTGGTCTTGAGGCCACAACTACACCAAACTTCAAAACTGGCAGCACGGATCGCAATTTCGAAGTTAGCAACGCCGATGGACTGACGCCGGGCACATATGCGGTAT
Organism: Chloroflexota bacterium; assembly: GCA_016235055.1. Taxonomy (NCBI): domain Bacteria; kingdom Bacillati; phylum Chloroflexota; species Chloroflexota bacterium. The sequence continues at coordinate 11,312 of JACRMK010000004.1, forward strand.
TTGCACGCATCAAGGTGGGAAGTGACTATATGGTCGTGTCGCCGTCGGTCACGGTGAACATCACGCCGCTCAACGACGCGTGCAACAAGGCGGGCGACGCGTGCACGCAGTGGTGGAAGATCGAATTCAAGCAGAACTGACATCGTAATACTGTTTCGATCTATCGGTATCCTAGTTTGTCATGTTGAGCGCGAAGGCAGGGCTTATGTCCTGTGGCTCGTTACGCGCGCGAAACATCTGAAATGCGCCAGTCCAGATTCTTCGCGCGCGAAACGTGTTGCACGCCATCGGTCTGGCCTCCGCGCTTCATCCTGCGCCCGCGCTTGCGGCGCGGAGCGGGGCGTAAGCCCCGCTGCGCAGGACATGAATGACAGTGGATTAGGACATGCTCATCGCAAATCAGTATAACGACGCTGGAGGGTGAATGGAAATTACGTGGTATGGGCATTCGTGCTTCCGCCTGCGCGGCAAAGAGGGCACGGTTATTACGGATCCGTTTGGTAAGGATTGTGGCTACGAGTGGTCGCGTCCGCGCGCCGATCTGGTAACGGTCAGCCACGCGCATGATAATCACAATGCGTGGTCGCGTGTGGCGGGCGATCCGAAGGTCGTGCACGGCCCGGGCGAGTATGAGATCAACAACATCTTTGTGACCGGCATCGGCTCGTTTCACGACAACAAGAAGGGCGCCGAGCGCGGCAAGAACACGATCTACCTGATCGAGTTCGAGGACCTGCGCATCTGCCACCTGGGCGACCTGGGGCATACGCCGAACGATTCGCAGGCCGAGGCGCTGGCGGATCTGGATGTGCTGTTCGTGCCGGTGGGCGGCCAGAGTGCGCTCAGCGCATCGCAGGCGGCTGAAGTCGTCAGCCAGTTGGAGCCGCGCGTCGTGATCCCGATGCACTACAAGACGAAGGCGTTCGAGGGCAAGCTGGATGGGCTGGACAAGTTCCTGAAGGAGATGGGGCTGAAGACCGTAGAGGAGCATGAGACGCTGAAGATCACCCACTCGTCGGATGACGAGGAGACGAAACTCGTTGTGCTAAAGTATTGACCGGCAGGCGGCATGGGCCGTACCGCCAGAGCGCAACAGATAACCCGCCGCGACTGATCCAGTCGCGGCGGGTTATCTGTTTGCTGACACAGCTTGCACGTACCTATGGATCGGCGCCCCATTCTTGCAGGGCGGCGCGTGCCGAATCGCGCCACGGCGGCTCGGCTTCAATGCGGAGCGATGTGCGCATGGTATCAATGGCAAGGTTCCGCTCGTTTGATTGATCAAGCGCAAGAGCGAGTTTGTACAATGTGCTCCCTTCACCGCGCTGGAAGCCGATCTCGCGATGGATGACGAGCGCTTGTTCGTAGTATTCGACGGCCTGGCTCGAATTGCCCGTCGATTGATAGGCCGATCCAATGCTCTCCATGCTCATGCCTTCGGAGCGCCGGTCGCCCAGGATGCGCGCATCAACCCGCGCCTGTTCGAAGAAATCGATGGCTCTCTGGGTGTCCCCATCGTCGAGGTAGGCGCGTCCGAGTTCCACCAGGACCCGGCACATGTTGACGCGATCGCCCGTCTCTCCATATATGGCATGGGCCTGCTCGTAGCAGTCTATCGCCTGCTTGACATCGCCAAGTGCCAGGCGGGCTGCTCCCAGGCTGTGCAGGGCCTTTCCTTCATCTCTACGATTGCCCGTGTCCCGCGCAATCTTGAGCGCCTGCTCGTAATGCTCAATAGCCTGTGTGCCGTTGCCTTGCCACATGCAGAGGTTGCCGAGACCCTGGTGTGCGTCCGTTTCTCCGCTTTGATCGCTGTGCTCGCGTGCGATGTTGAGTGCAAGCGTGTGGTTATCGCTTGCAAGATCGAACTCCCCGAGCACCGAGTGCGCGCTCCCCAGGCAATTCAACGCACTGGCCTCTCCAGTGTAGTCTCCCGTCTCACGCGCGCATGCAAGCGCCATGACAGCATGGTTTGCTGCCTGCTGGGTATCACCCCGCGCAAGGTGTGCATAGCCGAGGAGGTTGAGCAATTCGGTTTCTTTGCGGCGATCATGCGCATCCCGAGCGAGGGTCAGTTCGCTCGTATATTGTTTAATGGAACGACCGATGCTGACCTGTGTCCTGGACATGTAGCCAAAAATTGCGGCTGCAATAAGCCCCAGGATGATGAGGACGACAAGTGAAAAGGAATCCATGTTTGTGTGCCAATTCCAATGTGGCCGACTGCTGGAATGATAGTGAACTACCATTTGGTCTGTCAAGCTGCGTGCGCTTGCTGGGTATACCACCAAACTGTGAGGACTCACAAGTTCGTCATGCCGGCATGTAGTAAGCCGGCATCCACTCTGACCGCGCATCGCCCTTACAAGTGGATTCCGGCCAAAAACGAGCCGGAATGACGTCGGCGTAGGTCCCGCCAGCTTTGTTCCGACACTTTTGCGGTATACCCGCGCTTGCTGGCACCGTTGCCTGCTCACTGTATTCTCGCTCATACGACTGGCTACTGATCGATGCGGTCTGCGGTATAATCTTCGGGACATCATTTCGCCATTATGGGAGCCGCCCATGCAGAAGCCCGGTGGCATCGCGTCGCTGCTTAACGCGCTGATCGCGGTCGCCAATCTGGTCATCGTCTTCGCGGTGCTTGGCCCGGCGCTGTCATACGCGCCGCGCGACTCGATCGCCGCGACTGCCGCGCTCGTCAAATTGAACCCGGCGCCGCTGATCGCGCTGGAAGTCCTGAAGCTGCTGTCGGCGGCGTGCGGGCTGGTGATTGTGCTCGCCATCCGCGAGCGGATGACGGCGCGAACCGCGCCGAATGTGCGCTGGGCGATGCTGGCCGGGTTCGCCGGAACGGCCCTGCTGTCGCTGGCCGGGCTGGTCGGCGTCTTCGCGATCGCGCAGGCGGGCCGCGCCGGCGCGGCTGACGCGGTGGTCAGCGCCTACGAGGAGCTCAGCGCGCAGGTGACCTACATCGGCCTGTTCGCACTGCTGGCCAACGGCGTCTGGCTGCTGCTGACGGCCAGCGCGGCGATCAAGCGCGGCGGCCTGCCGCTGCGGCTGGCGCACTTCACGTTCCTGTTCGGCGCGCTCAACGTGCTCGGCTTCCTGCTGCCGCCGCTCGCGATCGTGGTGCTGCTGATCGGGCTGGTGTGGAACGTGACGTTTGGGCTGTTTGTCCTGCGAGAAGGGGAGTCTGCGTAGTGCCTATGGAACTGCATCGTCAAGTGATCCGGCTTGTGGTGCAGGGCTTATCCGAAGTCGGATTTGCCCCCTCCCTAACCCTCCCCCGCGACGCGTTGGTCAGCGGCTTCGGGCCGCTGACCGATAAGCGCGGCGGGGCCCGAAGCCCCGCCGCATCGGCGGCGTCGCAGGAGAGGGAATTGGCTCCTTCCCCTGTTCGCTGCATTTGCGAACGGTGGAAGGTTGGGATGGGGGCAAATTGGGCTTGGGTTATCGGAATGTCCAGGCTCCTACTGGTCACTGGCGTGCTGTTTGCCGTTTCGGCCTGTGGCGCGTTTGCGCCGCCGACGCCCACGGTCGCGCCGACTGTTACACCTACCGCGACGGCCACGCCGCTGCCGACGAGCACGCTGGCGCCGACAGCGACCGCTACGCCGACCGCTACGTCGACGCCGCTGCCGACACGCACCCCGACGCCGACGCCCCGGCCGCCGCACCCGCTGCAGATCGACCAGATGCGCAGCCGCAGTTACCCCGGCAGCGACTTCGTCTTTGAGGAGACGCTGGAGCCGGGCAGCAACTTCGCGCGCTACATCGTCTCATACCTGTCCGACGGCTACAAGATCCGCGCGCTGCTGACCGTGCCGAACGGCCCGAAGCCGCAAACCGGCTGGCCGGTCATCATCTTCAACCACGGCTTCATCGCGCCGAACGTCTACAAGCTGACCTCGAGCTACGTCTCGTTCATGAACGTGTTTGCACGGCTCGGCTATATCGTCGTCAAGTCGGACTACCGGGGGCACGACAAGTCGGAAGGGCCGGCGACCGGCGGCTATGCGACGCCGGACTACACGGTGGACGTGCTGAACGCGATCGGCGCGGTCAAGCGCTACGCCGAGGCCGACCCGAACCGGATCGGCATCTGGGGGCACTCGATGGGCGGGCAAGTCACGCTGCGCGCCCTGGTCGTGTCGAAAGATATCAAGGCGGCCTCGATCTGGGCCGGTGTCGTCGGCTCGTACCCCGATCTGATCGAGAACTGGGGCTCGCGGGGCGGCGCGCCTGATATTTCCGGTTCGGCGCGCGGCTGGCGGCAGAGCTTGATCAACCAGTACGCCACGCCGCAGCAGAACCCGCAGTTCTGGGCGTCGATCTCGCCGAACAGCTACCTGGCCGAGGGCGTCGCGCCGGTGCTGATCCACCACGGTACCGCCGACAAGAGCGTGCCGCTGATCCTGTCGGAGCACCTGGCGCAGCAACTGAAGGACGCCGGGCAGACCTACGCGTTCTACACCTATCCCGGCGACGATCACAACCTGTCGACGTCGTACAACACGGCGTTCGTGCGCGACATCGCCTGGTTCGACAAGTACGTCAAGCAGGCCGTCGCGAAATAAGCAAAGACCACCACAGAGACACAAAGAAACCCTCTTGTAGTTCTTTGTGCCTTTGTGTCTTTGTGGTGAGATTGGATTCTGGGGGAACGAGCATGGAACTTATAAAACCAAGAGCGCTGCGGCCGGGCGACACGATTGGCATCCTGTCGCCGTCGTCGGCGACGCCCGATGCGGGCAAGCTCGACCTCGCTATTGAGCGCCTGACGCGCAAGGGCTACCGGGTCGTGCTCTCGCAGAACGCGCGCAAGCGGCACGCGCACATGGGCGGCACCGATGCCGAGCGCGTGGCCGACATCCACGAGCTGTTCGGGCGCGACGACGTGCACGCGGTGTTTTCTGCGCGCGGCGGCGACAGCGCGCCGCGGCTGCTGCCCGACATCGACTACGACCTGGTCCGCTCACACCCCAAGATCTTCGTCGGCTACTCCGACATCACGTCGCTGCATCTGGCGTTCTTCAAGCGCGCCGGGCTGGTGACGTTCCACGGCCCGATGCTCGGCGAGCAGTATGCCGCCGAGTACAACCACGACTACTTCTGGCGCGCGGTCAGCCCCGCGCCGGTCGGCGTGGTAGGCGATCCGCCGGGCCCGGCCGAGTTCGGGCAGGAGTATCCGCCGCCGCGCATGGTGATCCGCGAGGGCGAGGCGAGCGGAACGTTGGTCGGCGGCAACCTGACGCTGATCGAGCAGACGCTCGGCACGCTGTACGAGATCGAGACGCGCGGGCGCATCGTCTTCATTGAGGACACCGGCGAGGAACCGTACGCGATCGACCGGATGCTGACGCACCTGCGCAACGCCGGCAAGCTGCAGGAGGCCGCCGCGATCCTGTTCGGCGAGAGCACCGACTGCCGGATCGGCAAGACGTTCGTCAGCAACTTCACGCTCGAGACGGTCGTGCGCGACCGGCTCTCCGACCTGCGCGTGCCGGTCGTGTACGGCATGCGCTTCGGGCACGGCAAGCATCTGTTCACGCTGCCGCTCGGCGTGCGCGCCACGCTCTCGGCCCGCCCCGGCAATGTGACGTTCTCCATCGACGAAGCGGCGACGGTCTGACCCCCAACGGACAATGACGCTATGCACAAACCGACACTGCTGAAACCCGGCGACACCGTCGCCCTGATTGCACCCGCCGACCGCCTGCGCGAGCCCAGCGAGGTATCCATCGCCGCGCGCGCGCTTGAAGCGCTTGGCCTGCGCGTAAAGATCGGCGCGCACGTTCACGGCCGGCACGGCTACCTGGCCGGGACCGACGATGAGCGGCTGGCTGACTTCCACGCCGCCTGGGCCGACGAAGACACGCGGGCGATCTTCTGCCTGCGCGGCCGCTGGGGCGCGTTGCGCCTGCTGATGCAGCTCGACTTTGACCTGATCGCGGCTAACCCGAAGATCATCGTTGGCTGCGGCGACGTGACGGCGCTGCTGGTCGCAATTCACCTGTCGACCGGGCTGGTGACGTTCCACGGGCCGAACCTGGTTAACCTGCGCTCGCCCGAGACGCGCGAGTCGCTACGGCGCGCATTGATGACGACCGAGCCGGCCGGCGCGATCCGGCGGCTGGACGACCCGGCGCCGACGGCGACCCTGCGCGGCGGCACGACGACCGGCAAGCTGATCGGCGGCAGCCTGGCGGCGCTCGTCGGGCTGAACGGCACACCGCACGCCTTGCGGCCACAGAACACCCTGCTGTTCCTCGAGGAGAGCGAGCAGCGCTTCAGCCAGTTCGACCGCGACCTGACGACCCTGCGCCTGTCAGGCATCACGACGGCGACCAACGGCATCGCCATCGGCGAGTGCGTTGGCGCGTTCAACTCATCGCCGACGTTCCTGTCGCTGGAGGAGATCTTCGCGGAGCAAGTCGCGCCGCTGAGCGCGCCCGCGTTCTACGGCCTGCCGATTGGGCAGGGTCTCGTGCAGCAGACGCTGCCGATCGGCGTGCACGCTGCGCTCGATGCCGACGCCGGCGTGCTGGAGATCGCCGAGAGCGGCGTCGCGCCGTAAAACCCGTCCACGAAGGGACACGAAGGAACAGCACGGCTATCCGCAAATAACGCGAATCTTCACGAATAACGACTACCCCACAAATCGGTGAGACCTGTGGGGTGTATATTTATGTTCGTGTCCGCTTCGTGTTTCTTCGTGGATAGCGGTTTGGGCATATCGCAAAAGTGTCGGGGCCGCACGGCTGGTCAATCCGTCATTCCGGCATGTTTCTGGCCGGAATCCACTCAAGCGGTTTGCACCAGTGGCCCAGGATTCCGGTTAGCGTGGATGCCGGCTAACTACATGCCGGCATGACGATCGATTGAGTCCTCGACAGTTTGTCGGTATACCCCGCGGTTTTCAGATGTTGGCATCTACGCGGCGTTTCGATTAGAATGATTGCACTAACCCAATCGCTATGACGCCGTGACCATGACGCACGCTACACCTGAAGGCACCACCCGCTACCAGTCTCGCCTAGGCGCGCAGGCCGACGCGACGCATTTCACCGAATTCGGCGGTCTGCGGCTGTCGTCACTCGGCCTGGGCACCTACCTGGGCGACCCTGACGACGCGACCGACGAAGGCTACCGCGACGCCATCGCACAGGCGTTGTCGCTCGGCTGCAACGTCTTCGATAGTGCGATCAACTATCGCTTCCAGTTGAGCGAGCGCGCAGTCGGTGCGGTGCTCGCCGGTACTCCGCGCGACGAGGTATTCGTCTCCACGAAGGGCGGCTATGTGCCGTTCGACGGATCTCCGCCGGCCAACTTGAACCGCTATCTCGACGAGACGTACATCCGACCCGGCATCGCCCGCGCCGAAGATTTCGCGCAGGGCGGCCGGCACTGCATGGCGCCGTCGTACCTCGCGCACCAACTGGCGCAGTCGCTGCGCAACCTGCGCCTCGACGCCGTCGACCTGTATTACATCCACAACCCGGAAGGTCAGCTTGGCGAACTGTCGCGCGACGACTTCAATGTGCGCCTGCGCGCTGCGTTCGTGTGCATGGAGGAGGCGGTCGCGGCCGGGCAGATCGGCGCCTATGGCGTCGCGACCTGGAACGGCTTCCGCACGCTGCCGTCGGCGCGCGACTACCTGTCGCTGGCTGAGATCGTCTCGCTGGCGCGCGACGTGGGTGGCGCGAACCACCACTTCCGTGCGATTCAACTGCCGGTCAATCTAGCCATGACCGAGGCACTCGACCATCGCAACCAACTGGTGGGGGAGCCGTGGCAGACGGTGCTCGACGTGGCGCGCGATCTCGGTATCGCGGTCTTTGCCAGCGCGTCGCTGATGCAGGCGCGGCTGACCCGCAATCTGCCGGGCGGTGTGCGGCGCGCCTTCGGCAGCGACCTGACTGACGCGCAGCGTGCTCTGCAGTTCGCGCGCTCCGCGCCCGGTGTCACGACTGCGCTGGCCGGCATGAGCCAGATCGGGCACGTCGCGGAGAACCTGCGCCTGGCGCAGCGCCCGCGCCTGTCCGAACCCGACTTCAAGAAAGCGCTGGCCGGCAAGTAGCCGGCAGAACAGGCAAACGCCACACGATGCTTGACCGGGCCGCTCTCCTGCACATTCCCGACCTGATGTTCTCCGCGCGCGTGGCCGACACGCTCAAGCCGCTCGGCCTTACGACGCGCGACCTGCGCCCGCGCGAGCCGCTGGAACCGCAGATCAGCGGCGCGGTGCTACTCGTCCTTCAGTTGGCCGGTTCGCTAGAGGCGTGGTCCGCGCTGATCGCGGCGGCCAAAGCGGCCGGTGTGCCGGTGCTCGCCTTCGGCGCGCATGTGGAGGCGGCGACGCTGCGCGCGGCGCGCCAGGCCGGCGCCGACCTCGCGGTGCCGAACTCGCAACTGGCGGCCGAACTGCCCGCGCTCGTCTCTTCTTTACTGAACCTATGAACACACTCGACTCGATCATCACGCACTACCAGCCGCAGGGCCGCGCGGGGCTGCTGCCCGCACTGCAGGCGGCCCAGGTGCTGGACGGCTGGCTGTCGCGCGAGGCGATTACCGCGATTGCACAGGGATTGGGCGTGCCGCTCGCTGAGGCGTATGGCACGCTCAAGTTTTATTCGATGTTATATGATGCGCCGGTCGGCCGCCAGTTCGTGCGCGTCTGTGACGACGTCATGTGCCGGATCGCCGGCTCCCGGAAGGTGCTGGGCGATCTGGAAACGCGACTGGGTGTGTCTGCGGGGCAGACGACCGCCGACGGCGCGATCACGCTCGAAACCGTGACTTGCCTCGGCGCGTGCCATCGCGCGATCGCGGTGCTGGCGGGCGACACGCTGTACGAGGAGGTGACCGGCGCCGACGACGTGCTGGCCGACGGCATGGCGCCGCCACGCAACCGCCACGCGCCGCCGACCGGCCCACACCTGCTGCGCGACATGTCGCTGCTGGCCCTGCATCACCTGCGCGTGGCGCTGGAGCAGGGGCGCTACCAGGCGCTGCGCAAGGCGCTGTCCACGCCGCCCGAGCAGATCGTTGCGGAGGTCAAAGCCGCCGGGCTGGTTGGCCGGGGCGGCGCGGCGTTCCCGACCGGTGTGAAGTGGGAGGGCGCGCGCCGCGAGATCGCCGCGCGCGAGCCGGGGCCGGGCGGCGTGACCGGCTACATCGTCCTCAACGGCGACGAGAGCGAGACCGGCACGTTCAAAGACCGCCTGCTGATGGAGCGCGACCCGCACCGCTTGGTCGAAGCGATGGCGATTGCCGGCGTTGCCACCGGCGCGAACCGTGGCTTCATCTACGTGCGTGGCGAGTACCCGCTGGCGCTGGCGCGAATTCGGGAATCGCTGGACGAGGCGCGCGCGGAAGGACTGCTCGGCCGGAATCTCCTCGGCAGCGGCATCGACTTCGACATTGAACTGCGCTCCGGCGCGGGCGCGTACGTCTGCGGCGAGGAGACGGCGCTGTTCGAGTCGATCGAGGGCAAGCGCGGCGAGCCGCGCGTCAAGCCGCCGTTCCCGACCGAGCGCGGGCTGTTCGGCCGCCCGACCGTCATCAACAACGTCGAAACGCTGGCCAATGTGCCGGGCATTGTGTCTAACGGCGCGTCGTGGTACCGCCAGTGGGGCACCGCACAGTCGCCGGGCACGCGGCTGGTCTGCCTGAGCGGCACCGTACGGCGGCCCGGACTCTATGAAATCTCGATGGGCTTGCCGCTGCGCGATCTGATCTTCGACCTCGGCGACGGCATGCGCGCCGGGCATACGCTGCGGGCCGTACTGGTCGGCGGCGCGGCGGGTGCGTTCCTGACACCGGATCAACTCGACGTGGCGCTGGATTTCCAGTCGCTCAGCGCGGCTGGCGCGACGTTCGGTTCCGGCGCGGTCATGGTCTTTGACGACAGCGTCGACCTGTGGAGCGTGCTGGGCGGCATCACACATTTCTTCGCGCACGAATCGTGCGGCAAGTGCTATCCGTGCCAGCTTGGCACCTGGCGGCAGATGGAGATCGTCGAGCGACTGTCGCATGGCGACGCGCGCGGCGGCGACGAGGCGCTCCTGCGCGGCCTGGGCCAGACGATGAAAGATGCCAGCCTGTGCGGGCTGGGCCAGGCCGCGGCGAATGCGCTCCTGAGCGCGTTCGACCGCAGGCTGGTGCATCTGCCCGCAGGGCAGGGGTGATCCATGGACGATATCACGCTCACGATTGACGGCCAATCCGTCACCGTGCCGGCCGGAACGACGATTCGCGCGGCGGCGGCGAGCATCGGCATCACGGTGCCGACCGTCTGCTTTCACTCGCACTTCACCGCCAACTCGCTTTGCCGCGTCTGCGTCGTCGAGGTCGAGCGTTCGCGCGTGCTGATGCCGGCCTGCTCGCGCGCCGTCGAGGCGGGCATGGTCGTGCGCACGGACTCGCCGCGCGTGCGCGAGGCACGCCGCACCATCCTTGAACTGGTCGGCTCGACGGTCGACCTGTCGCAGGCGCCGGAGTTGCAGGCGCTCTGCCGCGAATACGGCGCGGACCCGGCGCGCTTCGCCGGCGGCGAGCGGCGCGAGTTCCCGTTCTACGACGACAACGCCCTGTACGTGCGCGATTACAGCAAGTGCATACTCTGCTGGCGCTGTGTGCAGGCGTGCGGCACCGACGTGCAGTACACGTTTGCGCTGACGCTGACCGGCCGCGGCTTCCACACGCGGGTCAACACGTTCGCGGGCGTGCCGATCCCCGAATCGACCTGCGTCTACTGCGGCAACTGCGTGGCGGCGTGCCCGACCGGCGCGCTGAAGGGCAAGCGCGAGTACCAGATCGAGAACGGCCTGCCGCTGGATGCGATGCCTGCCGGGCCTGGGCGGCGTCGCCGGCGCGACGCGGCCGGCAAGCTCGACCTGACGCAGAACAAAGACCAGGTGTAACCGCGCATGGCCCGTTACGCCGCGCGCGGCGAACCGGTGCGCTATCGCGTTGAGGGCACATGGATCGGCGCGTGCCTGTTCCGGCCGGACTTGCAGCCGCCGCAGCCCGCCATCGTGCTGTTGCACGACGAGCCGGGCGTCGATAACCATTTCCTCGGCCTGGCGGAGCGCTTCGCGCATGTCGGTTATGTGACGCTGGCCGTCGACCTCTATCGCGGGACGGTGCCCGCGTCGCCCGCTGAAGCCGCCACGCTGGCCGCACAAGTTGAACCGGCGGCCGTGATGGCGCACTTAAGCGACGCGCTGCGCTGGCTGCGCAGCCAGCCGTTCGTGCGGCGCAAGCGGATCGGCAGCGCCGGCATCGGGCTGGGCGGCGCGTATGCGCTGCTGCTGGCTGTATGTGACGAGCCGGTACAGGCCGCCGTGTCGTTTGGCGGCGCGCCCGCGCTGGTGGCCGCCCGCGCCGACGCCGTGCAGGCGCCGCTGTTGGGGCTGTTTGCTGCGCAGGACGATCGCATCAGCGCGGCCGACATCGAAAATGCGGGCCTGCGGCTGGCGGAGCACGCCAAGCCGCATGACTTCGTCGTGTACCCGGAGCGGCAGCGCGGTTTCTTCGATGAGCGTAATCCGTCGTTTCACTTCGATAGCGCCGAGGACGCCTGGTCGCGGTCAAACAAGTTTTTCTATCACTATCTCGGCGAACCCGGGGTTGACTAACCGCAAAGCGCGCGAAGAACGCAAAGAAAGACAATTGATGCGCGAATAACGCGAATAGGCGCGAACCAAAGCCCGTAAGGTCTTCTTTGCGTTCTTTGCGGTTCAATGTTGTGTGTTTTGAGAACGCTAATCAATCGATAGGGGGAAGATATGGCTGATTCACGCGTCGTCAAGCTGGCGCAGGCACTGGTCAATTACTCGATACCGGTCCGCAAGGGCGACTGGTTTGTGGTGCGCGCGACCGATCTGGCCGCGCCGCTGATCCGCGAGGTCTATCGCGAGGCGGTCAAGGCCGGCGCAAACGTCGATGTGCGCGTGGGCATCGATGGCCTCGACGAGATCTTCTTCAAGCATGCGTCCGACGAGCAACTGACGCACATCAGCGCGGTGGCGCGGTTGACGGCCGAGAAGGCCAATTCGACGCTGAACATCATGTCCGACTACAACCTCAAGAGCCTGTCCGGCATTGACCCGGCGCGGCAGGCGCTGGCCGGGCGCGCCCGCGCCGACCTATCGCGGCTGTTCATGCAGCGGGACGCGTCGGGCGACCTGCGCTGGTGCATCACGCTCTACCCGACCAACGCCAGCGCGCAGGAAGCAGGCATGTCGCTCGCCGCGTACGAGGAGTTCGTGTACGGCGCGATGCTGCTCGACAGCGACGACCCGGTGGCAGCGTGGCAGGCGCAGGCGCGCGAGCAACAGCGCCTGGCCGATGCGCTGACGACCATGCGCGAACTGCGCATCCTCGGCGAGGGAACCGATCTGCATTTGGCTGTCACCGGACGCACCTGGATCAACGGCGACGGCACCAAGAACTTCCCGGACGGCGAGGTATTCAGTGCGCCGATCGAGGACTCGGTGAGCGGCGTCATAACCTATACGTACCCGGCCATCTTCAACGGGCGCGAGGTGGACGGCGTCCGGCTGACATTCGACGGCGGGCGTGTGGTCAAGGCTGAGGCGCGCCAGGGCGAAGCCTTCCTAAATGAAATGTTGAACATGGATGCCGGCGCGCGGGTGCTGGGCGAGATCGGCATCGGCACCAACTACGGCATCCAAAAGTTCACGAAGAACATGCTGTTCGACGAGAAGATCGGCGGGACGGTGCACCTGGCGCTGGGCGCGGCCTATGCCGGGTGCGGCGGGAAGAACGAGTCGTCGCTGCACTGGGACATGCTGGTCGATCTGCGCCGTAACGGCGAGGTGCAAGCCGACGGCCGCACGGTGATGAAAGACGGCAAGTGGCTGGTTTGAGGTTGTCATCCTTCGCGCGCGCAGCGCGTCGAATTGAGACAGTGAGGCCTTCGCGGTGCTCGCATACGTCGCCACTGCCAGGGCTCGGTCGCACGCTCCGGGTCGTCATGCCGGCATGAGCCGGCATCCATGCCATCATCTGGCATGAGCACAGGCCCGTGTTACGCGCGCCTGGATGCCGGCTCCCATGGAAATAGGCAACTCCAGGCGTAGGGCCAGGTCTCTGACCTGGCCAACCGGACGGGTCAAAGACCCGTCCCTACACCGACACGGCCATTTCCATGCGCGAGTGTGCGTCCCTGGCGCATCACCAACTTTCGCCGGAATGACGCCTTGTATACGGCGGTTAGATTTCTACCGCATCGCATACCGCGCGGTATGGACATTCTCAGCATGAAAAGCGCACCGTAACGAAATCTTTCGACAGGAGAGAGAATGCAATGATCCAACTAACCGATCGGCAGCACTGGACGTTACTGCTGGCGCGCGGGCGCGCCAAGCTGATCGAAGCCTATGTCGGCGTGAGCGACGAGTCGCTGCGCGCGCTGACGGACGAGGGCGGCTGGACGCTCGGCGACATTTTCGCGCATGTGGCGATCTGGGAGGCGCGCGTCGCCCGCCTGCTGCCGGACATTCTGGCGAGCGACACGCCCATGATTCCCGCCGTGGCAGATGGCGCGCTCGAACAGCGCGCCTTCGCCGATATCCGCGCGCGCGGCTTCGAGGCGGTGCTGGCCGACGCGTCGCGCGACCGCGCGGCGCTGCTGGTCGCGCTGGCGGGCGCGCCGGATGACGCGATTGCCCGCGCGCGCCATCTGCCGTCCGGCCAGCCGTTCACCGTGCGCCAGTGGGCGATCCAGGAGTTGGCCGACCACGACGCGGAGCACGCCATCCACGCGCGGGCGGCGCGCAAGGCGCGCGGCGTCAAATTCGCCATCGGGCCGAAGGCTGTGCTGGCCGAGGCGTTTGCCACGGCGCACGCATATCTCTCGGCTTGCGCGGCGTGCGTGCCGGCGGGCGAGGAGGCGACGCTGCCGGTCACCGGTGACTGGACGCTGAAGGACGCGCTCGGCCATCTGGCCGACTGGCACGAGACGATCGCCTCGGCGGCGGACGGCGCGCGGTCCGGCCAGCCGCTGACGCGCGTCGAGTTCGGGCGCATCCAGGAGTACAATGACGCGCATGCCGCGGCGCGCCAGGCCGATTCGTGGGCGAAGGTTTCGGCGGACTACGCGGGGTCGTGGGCGCACGTGCAGGCGGCGCTCAACGCGGCCGAGCAGGCTGACTTCACGCGCGAAGCGGCCGCCAACGAGCGCGGGCCGATTTCACTCTACTCGTGGCTCAATATCGCATCGGAACACGAACTCGAGCACGCCGAGTTTCTGTTCGAGGGATTTGTCATGGGCTAGCTGACCCGGGCGGTCAGCGCCTTTTTCCTCGCCATCGAGCATGTGATACAATCGCCGCGAAACATTGGGAATCGGGGGAGCCATGTACTTCAAACAGTTCTCGCTTGACGGGCTGGCCTGCCAGTCGTACTTCATCGGCGATGACGGCGCGGCAGTGGTCGTCGACCCGCAGCGCGATGTGGATATGTATATCGCGGAGGCGCGCGAGCGCGGCTTCGCGATCAAACACATCGTCGAGACGCATATTCACGCCGACCATGTGTCCGGTAACACGGAACTGGCGGCGCGCACCGGCGCGACGGTCTACCTGCCCGCGAAGGGCGGCGGGACGTTCCCGCACGCGCCGCTGGGCGACGGCGACGAGATCCGTGTCGGCGCGGTGACGCTGAAGGCGCTGTTCACGCCCGGCCACACGCCCGAGCATATCGCGCTGGTCGTCACCGATGCCAGCCGCGCCAACGAGCCGTGGTTCGCGCTGACCGGCGACTTCCTGTTCGTCGGCGACGTGGGCCGGCCCGACCTGCTCGGCGCGAACGAGAGCCGCGCGCTGGCGACGCAGTTGTATGATTCGCTACACAGCCGCCTGCTCGACCTGCCCGATGGTCTGGAGGTCTATCCGGGCCACGGCGCGGGTTCGCTGTGCGGGCGCGCCATGTCGGCCAAGCTCTCCACGACGGTTGGCTTCGAGCGTCGTTTCAACTATGCTTTGCAGGTGGACGACCGCCAGCAGTTCGTGCACCTGATGACCTCGGACCTGCCGACGCAGCCGCCGAACGTGCCGTACATCAAGCGGCTCAACCGCGAGGGGCCGCCGGTGCTCGGCGCGCTCGAGGCGAAACGGCTCAACGCGGGCCAGGCGCGGCGGCTGATCGGCAAGGGCGCGGTCGTGGTCGACACGCGCTCGTCGGCATCGTTCGGCGCCGGGCACGCGCGCGGCGCGCTGAACGTGCACCTGTCGTCGGGCCAGTTCTCGACGCGGCTCGGCTTCCTGGTGTCGCCGGAGTCGCCAGTCATCTTTGTCGCGCGCAACGAACACGAAGCGCACGCCGCGATGGTTGCCGCCACGCGGGTCGGACTTGACCGGCACGCCGGCTTCCTGACGCCTGCCGATGCGCTTGGCCTGCCGCAGGCGAGCTTGCCGCAGATGACGGCCAGGCATCTGCACGGCGCGCTGCAGAAGCACGCTGTGGCAGTGCTGGACGTGCGCGAGAAGAGCGAGTACGATCTGGGGCATGTGCCGGGCGCGCAGTTGATACCGCTCGGTCAGTTGCCGGCGCGCATAAGCGAACTGCCGGCAGATACGCCCGTCGCCATCATATGTGGCAGCGGCCAGCGCTCCAGCAGCGCGGCCAGCCATCTGTTGCGCCATCACAATCTGCACGTAACCAACGTCGTTGGCGGGTTCGACGCCTGGGCGGCGGCGGGCCTGCCGGTCGAAAAATAACCTACCAGGGGAGGAGTTCACATGAAGATCGTAATCGAATACTGCGCGGAGTGACACTACGAACCACAAGCCGTCAGGTTGACGGAAGAAATCATCAAGGGCATGGAGTACGGCATGCTGTCGTCGGTGACGCTGATTCCCTCGGAGGGCGGCGTCTTCGAGGTGACGGTCAACGGGCAGTTGGTGCACTCGCGGAACGAGACGGGCACGTTCCCCCAGCCCGGGGCGGTGCTCGCGAAGATCAAGGAACGGTCGCCAGCCGAGTAAACGCAGCGGCGCAACACGACAGTCAAACGACAGGCACGATGGCGGACCGGTCCGCGTCGTGCCTGTCCTATGTTATGTTGTCGCGATCCGGCGGCGTCATCTGCATAGCTGAAGTGCTTCGCGCGTGTGAGGTGGCCGTATGGCACGCGTACCCTTGCTCGAACATACCGTGGGTGGTATACGATGCAACGGGATCTTGGGCGCGGCCCATTAAACTCGTCATTCCGGCGCAAGCCGGAATCCAGGCGGGCGTAACATGGGTCTGTCCGCGTGCCCGGTGTAGGCGTGGATGCCGGCTAACTACATGCTGGCATGACGACTCGGAGAGCGCGGCCGCGCTCCAAGGGCCGAAGCAGTTGCAACCCGAAACATAGGAACGTTTAACAGATCATGTTCGACCACCAGTACACGCACTCTATCGAAATCGCGGCCCCGCCGGCCGCCGTCTGGCGCATCCTGAGCGACCTGCGCCGCCTGCCGGAATGGTACTACCCGTCGCGGCGCGTTCAACTGCCCGACGACGGCCCGATCGCGCCCGGCAAGCAGTTCCTGCTCACGATCCGTACCGCGGTCGGCATCGAAGTGCCGGCGCCGGGCGAGATTGTCGCGGTCGACCCGGAGCGCATGTTGAAGTGGCGCGGTCGCTCCAGCGGCATCGCGGCGACGGCCACGTGGCGGCTGGAGCCGAGCGGCGCGGGCACGCGCCTGACGCACGAGTTCGCCGGCGGCGGCTGGATGATGATGCTGTCGGTGCTGTCGGGCAACGCGCCCAAGACGGCCGCGCGGCGTCTGAACGGGCTGAAGCACATCGTCGAGACGGAGCGGGGGCGGTAACATCAATCCACGAAGCGACACGAAGAAACACGAATTGAGTTAGGGGTCATATTCGCGTCGATTCGCGTTATTCGCGGATTCATCATAAGGAGCTGCCATGCTTCACGCCGATACAATCTACCTCAACGCCAACGTCATCACGCTGGACGCACAGGAGCGCCGCGCGCAGGCGCTGGCCATGCGCGACAGGCGGCTGGCCGTGGTCGGCACGAACGACGACGCGCTGGCGCTGCGCGGCCCGCAGACCGCCGTCAGCGACCTGCACGGGCAGACGGTCATCCCCGGCCTGATCGACGCGCACAATCATCTACTGGCGACCGGCAAGGTGCTGCGTGCGATCCCGCTGTTCGGCTCGCGCTCAGTCGGCGATGTGCAAGCGAAGCTGCATGAGCGCGCGGCCGTCACGCCGAAAGGGCAGTGGATCACCGGGCGCGGCTGGGACGAATCGCTGTTCGCGGAAGGCCACATGCCAACCCGCCACGACCTCGACGCCGTCGCGCCCGACCATCCGGTGGTGCTCTACCGCGTCTGGAACAAGCTGGTCTGCAATACGCTCGCGCTCAAGGCGGCCGGCATCAACCGTGACACGCCGGAGCCGCCCGCCGATCTGCTCTATGCCGGGCGCATCCTGCGCGACGAGCACGGCGAGCCGACCGGCGTCTTCACCGACCGCGCCAAGGCGCTGATCGACAAGGCGGTGCCGCTGCCGAGCGACGCGGAACTGGAAGCGTGCGTCGAGACCGCCTGCCGCGCGTACAACGCCGTCGGCCTGACGGCCGCAGTCGATCCGGGATTGCTGCCGCATGAGATGCGCGCCTACCAGCGCGTGCATGCGCGCGGCGCGCTGACGGTGCGGGCGCGGCTGTGCATCGCTGCGTGGGGCATTGCGCCGCTGGAGGACGAGCCGCTGCTGAAGGAGCGCATCGCCGGTATGGGCGTCACAAGCGGCTTTGGCGACGACGTGCTGAAGATCGACGCGATCAAGTTCATGCCCGACGGCGGCGTGGGCGACCGCACGGCGCTGATGTTCGAGCACTACCTCGACGAGCCGCACAACTACGGCCAGAACACGGTCGATCTGGAGACGTTCTACGATCTGGTGCAGTGGTGCCACGACATGGGCTGGTCGGTGGAAACGCACGCCTGCGGCGACCGCATGATCGAACTGACCGCCGAGGCGTACGCCGACGCCGTCAAGCGCAACCCGAACGTGCGTGTGCGACATCGCATCCATCACGCCTACCTGCCGACACCGCGTGCGCTGGAGTTCATGCGCGCGGCCGGCACGGTCGCCATCGTGCAGCCGGCATTCGTCTACAACCTGGGCGAGTCGTACGTCAAGTCGATTGGCCTGGAGCGCGCCCGCCGCATCAACCCGTACCGGACGTACGTCGAGCACGGCATCCGGCTGGCCGGCTCGTCGGACTCGGCCGTCACCGACTACAACCCGTGGGTCGGCCTGTACGCGGCAGTGCGGCACCAGACGGTGCTCGGCACGGATTACGACCCGCGCGAGCGGTTGACCGTCGGTGAGGCGCTGAAGATGTACACGCGCGGCTCGGCCTACGTCACGTTCGAGGAGAACGTCATGGGTTCGCTGGAAGCGGGCAAACACGCCGATTTCGTCGTACTTGAGAAGGACGTGCTCGCACAGCCGGTCGAGGAACTCAAGGACATCAAGCCCCGCCTGACCGTGATGGGTGGGCGCGAGGTGTTCAGCCGTTAGGCGCTCGCCATGAACGTAACTCTGGGCATCGTCGCCGGGCTGCTGTCAGCCTTCACCTGGGCGGCCACGACTGTGATGATCCGCTCGCAGTCGAGCCGGATTGACGCGATCTCGATCAACGCCTTCCGCAGCCTGGTGGCGGGGCTGTTCTTTGTCGTTGCCACGCTCGTGCTCGGCAAGCTGCCCGCCTTCGCGGAGTTGACGCCGCTCTTGTTGGCCGCGCTGGGCGCGTCGCTCGTGGTCGGCTTCATCATCGGCGACACGCTGTTCTTCCGCGCCATCACGGAGGTCGGCGTGTCGGTCGCCATGCCGATCGCGATGTCGTATCCACTGTACGTGCTGATCGTCGCGTGGCTCTTCCTCAAGGAGCACATCACCATCGCCACGGTGCTCGGCACGCTGCTGGTCGTCGGCGGCACCATCGTCGTGGCGCTCTCGGCGCCGCCGGCGCCGGCCGGCGCGCACAAGTCGCGCCGCCTAGGCATCATCCTCGCCATCGGCGCGGCGTTCGGCTGGGCGTTCTCGACGGTCTTCCTGCGCATTGGCGTGCAGTCGCTGGATGTGTTCGTGGCCGGCACGGTGCGTTTGAGTCTGACGTCGCTGATCCTGCTGATTTGGCGCGCCGTGTGGATGGACGTACGGCCGTTCCGCAGCTACGGCTCCCGCTCGCTGATCGTGCTGACTGTGGCGGCGCTGCTCGGCACCGGCCTTGGCTCGGTCTTCTACCTCACGGCGGTGCAGCAGGCAGGCGCCGCGCTGGCGGCCACCCTGTCGACTGCCGCGCCGCTGTTCGCGACGCCGATCTCGGTGATCTTCCTCGGCGAAAAGCTGAACCGACGCAACGTGCTCGGCATGTTGATGTGCGTCGCGGGCGTCTGGGCGGTGACGGTGCAATTATGAAGCTCGGCTGACGCAGGCGGGAGGTGTGATACTCATGGCTCAAGCACTGTGGCTACCTCAAACGAAGCTCTATCCGCCCATCATGCGCGCCGACGCGCTCCTGCGGCCGCGGCTGCAGGACGCGCTGCAGCAGAGCATCGAGTCGCGCCCGCTCACGCTCCTCTCCGCGCCCGCCGGATACGGGAAGACCAGCCTGCTGATGGCGTTTCTGCGAACCCGCGCCGACATGCCGGCCGCCTGGCTTACGCTGGACGCCGATGACAACGACCCGGCGCGCTTCCTGAACGCACTCATCGGCGCGCTGCGCCGGCTTGACCTCGCTTATGGAGCAACTGCCCTGGCCGCGCTGGAAGCGACACCCAACCCCAGAGCCGACGTTCTCCAAATCAGCACCATGCTCATCAACGACATAGTCGAGCGCGGCGGGTGTGATTTCGTGCTCGTGCTGGATGATCTTGAAGTCATCCAAGAGCCGGTCGTGTACGATGTACTTGAACACTTGCTCGATCACCTGCCGCCGCTGATGCGCCTCGTGTTCGCTTCCCGTCGCGACCCGCCGTTGCCGCTGGCGCGATTGCGGGCGCGGGGACAGATGAGCGAATTCCGTGTCGCCGATTTGCGTCTGACGCCGGACGAAACACGCACCTTCTTGAACGGCCAGTTGGGACTCGGCCTGACCGCCGATGCGCTCGACACTTTGCAGAAACGAACGGAAGGGTGGCCCGCCGCGCTACGACTGGTCATCAGCTCGCTGGAACGGACGCCTTCGTCCGCCGAGCGGGAGGCCTTTGTGCGCGATCTCGCACACACGGATCGCAGCGCTTCGGAGTTTCTGGCTGAAGAGGTGCTTGACCGGCAAGAGACCGAGGTCCAGAATTTCTTGCTGCAGACAGCCGTGCTGGAGGAACTCACCGCGGCGTCATGCCGCGCCGTGATGGGACGCGATGACGCCGCCGACATGCTCGACACGGTATACCGGCGCGACCTGTTTGTGACGCAACTGGAGAGCGCCCAGCACACTTACCGGTATCATACGCTGTTTGCCGACTTCCTGACCAGGGAACTGGCGCGACGACAGCCCGGCCAGGCCGCCATTCTGCACGGCCGGGCTGCCGCATACTATGAACAGCGCGATCCGGAGCGTGCGGTCCGCCACTTTATTCTGGCGGGACTGGATGAACGCGCCGCCCGGCTCATCGAAGAAACGGGCGAACCGTTGCTGCAGCAGGGCTTTGCGGAATCACTCCAGAAACGGCTGGCCCAACTGCCCGCCGCGGTCCTCGAGCGCCGACCCCGCTTGCTCTACCTACAGGGCGCTTGCGTGTACGAGCGCGGCGATCCGGTTCAGGCGCGCGCACTCCTGCAACGCGCCGCCGAGCAACTGGCCGCGTCCGGCGACGAGGCGTGGCGCGGCCGAGCGATCGCGCTATTGGCTGGCATGTCACTCTACCAGGGCGACCTTGACCGAAGCCGCGCGCTCATCGAGCAAGCGCTCGCGTGCCCCATTCCGCCCGACCAGCGCGTGACGCTGCTCATCGGGCGCGCCCGTTTCGGGCTCCTGCAGCAGCGCTGGACGGATTCGGAGCGCGACCTCGATGCGGCGTTGCGGGCTGCACAAGATCATGGAAAAATCGCGGTCCTGCATACCGTGCTCCAACTCCACCCTACGTTCGCGTTCCTGCCGCACGGCCTCGAATACATCGAGCGCGTTTGCCTGCTCGTGCGAGCCCAGTTGGGCGATCCGCCTCCGGCGATCCCGCTGCGGGTCGCCTACGACGGGTTGATGGCGCTGGCCCACCTGCTGCGCGGGCGGTTGGCGGATGCGGCGCAAGCCAGCCAGGACGGACTCTTCCTCATTCAGCGGTTTGGCGCCGACGCGTCCGGCTCGGCTTCACTGCTGGCTATGGCCGCGGTAAATGTGGAGCAGGCGCGGGGCAACGACGCGGCGATCGAAGCCATGCTGAACGCGATTTTCGCGAGTATCGAGCACGGCGGTATGGGCGAAACGATGGTACCCGGGCCGCTCTACCAGTTGGGTAGGCTCCGCTGGCGGCAGGGACGCTTGCCTGAAGCACGGCAGATCTACGACCGCATGGCGCCCGCCGAAGCGAGCGGTAAACTGCCCGGCGCGCCCGTGCTGCGCGCCATGTTGGGCGGCCTGCTGGAGATGGCCGACCGGCAATTCGAGGCAGCGGAGCAGACGTTGCACCGTGCCGTCCAACTCGAGGCTGAACGGCGGGCTTCACTAGCCTTTGGCAACGCACGTCCTCTGCTGGCGCTGCTCTATCTGAAGTGGCAGCGCCCCCAGGCCGCTATCGATGCACTCGCACCGCTCTTGGCGGAATGTGAATCCCGGGGAACGCCGGGCCTGCTCCTCCGGGAAGGTGATCTCGTCATTCCGCTCCTGCATCTCGCCGAGCAGACCAACGTCCATGCCACATTCGCTCGGCGCCTGCTCGCCATCCTCGGTGCGGACCAAGCACCCCAGCCGGTGCGGGTGCCGAACACGGGCGAAACGCTGACCCCGCGCGAAGTGGACGTGCTACGACTGATGGTCGCGGGCGCCGGCAACCAGGCCATTGCCGATGCGCTGGTTATCAGCCTGCACACGGTGAAGCACCATGTCGCCCAGATCCTTGCCAAACTCGCCGTTTCCTCGCGCACGGAAGCCGCCGCGCGCGCGCGCGATCTGCGCATCGACTAAGCACAACTCCTGCTCCAATCGGTTTCCGGACCGCAAATAGCTCTTTAGAGCGATGCGCACGTTGACGCGCTTCGCTATACTGCCTGCATGTTGGATCGGCTGCGCGAACGCGTGGCGGCATGCCTGGCCCATGCCCCGGTGTGCCTCTTGAGCACGCAAAGCGCGGATGGCGTCCGGGCCCTTCCGGTGCGCTGCCGGAGTTCCGGTTTGGACGTGGAATGCCTGGTGCCGCGCTGGGCTGACGTCGTTTTCGACTTGGAGCGCGACCCGCGCGCACTGCTCATATTCCACAATACCGAAGTGCCGGACATGCGCTGGCTGCAATACCGGGGCCGCGCCTGCGTGTTGTCCATGTCCGCCAACGTCGGTCAGTGGCCGGCCGGCATCGCCGTTCACAACCGTGCCGATCGCTTCGTTGCCGTGCAAATCATGCCCAGCCGCATTGATCTCATCGACGAGAGCCGGGGATGGGGTATCCTCGAGACTCTCGAATTCTAATCTTCCCAAGGAGGATGCTATGAATCGTCTGAAGTGGTGGTTCCGTCTGTACGGAGCGTTCTATCTGCTCCTCGGCGCGATGAACATGTACGGCACGTTTGTGGATCCAAGTTTCTTTGCCCAGACCCTGCCATATCCGGCGCCGGCGGACGTCGTCAAAGCGTTCGTGGATGGCTGGTCACCTTTCGCTTTCGAGATCGTCGGCATTGGCACCTTCCTGCTCTGGGCGTCGCGCAATCCGCGCCGGTACGTCGGCACCGTCTGGCTTGCCGTGTGGCTCGAGCTGTGGCACGGCATTGTGGGTGACCTGTATCTGATCGCCAAGGGCTTTGACGCGGCGAGCTACATCGTGTTCATC
Source organism: Chloroflexota bacterium (assembly GCA_016235055.1). NCBI lineage: Bacteria > Bacillati > Chloroflexota > Chloroflexota bacterium. Next base: position 34,351 of record JACRMK010000004.1, read on the forward strand.
GTCATACACCTCGTCATCATCGCCACCGGCGTAATGTTCGCGCAGCAGGTTGAGGCGGACTCAGCCAAGGCATAAAGCGCTGGAACCGCGGCCGGTGATTGCGGAGGCGAGTCGTCGGGGCGCGTGCAACGCGCCCCGACGACATTCATGCACAGAAGTACTCGTTGACCGCCTTCGACAGCTTGCCCGCGGCGGCGCCGCTGTTCGCGACGCCGATCTCGGTGATCTTCCTCGGCGAAAAGCTGAACCGGCGCAACGTACTCGGCATGTTGATGTGCGTGGCGGGCGTCTGGGCGGTGACGATCCAGTAGACAGTCGTCAGAAGTCAGTAGCCAGAAGTCAGTAGAAAGTGAACAGCTAACGGTGAACCGTGAACGGTCAACGCTGGCCCTTCCGTTTGTCCGTTTGTTGTCCGTTGTCGCCTTTGACACCCCTCGTCCGAATCTGTTACCATCGTCCCATGAGCACCGAGCACCAGTCCGATCCCGCCAAAGCTGTCCTGCGCGTTCTCAAAACCGGCATCCATCGCGGCGGCAATGTCCTGCTCTTGTCGCTCGCCGCCTGCGCTATCGCCAGCCTCCTCGGCCTGCCGCTGTCGCCCGCTGTCGCCGCGTTTGGTCCGCTCCTCGAGATGCTCAAAGGCGGCGCGCTCGCCAAGGTCCTCGAGCGCGTCGCATTCGGACACGACGTCACCGACGCCCAGATCAATGCCGCCTTCGACGAGGCGCTGGCCAGGACAAACCTCGACGCGCTCCTCACCGACAAGGATTTCCAGCGTGCTTTGGCACGCCAGATGAGTGAGCTGCACATCATCGAAATGGCGGTCAAGGAAGGCGATGGCGAAATCATCGCCCGTATTCTCGTGGAGTCCCGCCGCTTCGACGCCTTCGCCGACGAGATGCGCGGCGAGTTTCAGCGTCTACATGATCGGCTCGACACCCTTGCGACCAGCGCGCAAGCCGAATCGATCATCGCTTTACTGAAAGAACTTCTGGCGCGAGACCAGACACGACCAGCCACCGCCCTCCATCAACTCCCCTCGCCGCCCGGCGACTTCACCGGCCGCGAGGCCGAACTCGCGCAACTGCGCGCCGCCTTCGACCCCGCGCGCCGTCATGTCGGGGCCGCCATCAGCGGCCTGCGCGGCATGGGCGGCGTCGGCAAGACCGCGCTCGGCCTGGTCATCGCAAACGAATTGAAGGCGCAGTACCCTGACGCGCAACTCTTCTTCGATCTGCGCGGCCAGCCCGACAGCAAAGACCCGGCTTCGCCCGCCGAGGCACTGTCTCACGTCATCCGCGCCTTCTCACCCGATGCCCGCCTGCCGGAGGACGAGGCGCAGTTGCGCGCCATCTATCTCGATCTGCTGAACGACAAGCGCGCGCTCATCGTCATGGACAACGCCCGCGACGCCGCACAGGTCGCGCCGCTCATCCCGCCACCATCCTGCGCCCTGCTCGTCACCTCGCGCCAATCGTTCACCCTGCCCGGCATGCGTGCCGTCGAGCTGGGCGTGCTGTCCCGCCGGGAATCGAAGGCGCTCCTGCGCAGTATCGCGCCGCGCATATGCGGCTTTGCGGGCGGGCTTGGGAAACAGTGCGGCGACCTGCCGTACGCGCTGCGCATTGCCGGCGACTACATCGCCAACAACGAAAACGTCCGCGTGCCGGCCTACCTTGCCGACTTGCAGACCGAGCAGGGTCGCCTCGGACTCATCGAAGGCACCCTTGCGCTCTCCTACAATGGCCTCACTGCTGATCAGCAGTTGCGCTGGCGCGAACTCGCTATCTTCCCCGATACCTTCGACGATTCCGGCGCCGCCGCTGTGTGGGGTACGGATTTCAACGAGCAGTCGCGCAAGACCGCTGCCACCTATCTGGGTGAACTTCTGCGCTTCTCGCTTGTGATTTACGATGTCGCCACCTACCGGTACCGCCTGCACGACCTCGCGCGAATCTATCTTTATCCGCACCTTTCTACGGATGAGCAAGCCACGATTGCCCGTCGGCATGCAAGCCATTATGCAGACATGCTTGTCGTTGCTCAAATGCTTTATGATAAGGGGGGCGAAAACATCTATTATGCCCTGCGCCTATATGACCTAGAAGTCGTCAACATATCGACGGGGCAACGTTGGGCTAGTTCAAATGCTGCGAATAGTGAAGTCGTTTCCGAAATTTGTCTTGGTTATGCAGGAAAGGGGGGCGTCATACTTTCGCTGCGCCTACATCCCAAACAACATATCGGATGGCTTGAAGCTGGTCTTTCCTCGGCCCGCTTGCTCAAACGAAAACAATCAGAGGCCGCCTTGTTAGGCGGGCTCGGCCTGCGTTTCGCAGCGCTTGGCGACTATCGCCGAGCACTCAATCATCACGAAAAGAGTTTGTCGCTTGCGCGGGAGACAAATGACAAACAATTGGAGAGTCATGCGCTTGGCAATCTTGGGAATGTGCAACTTCACCTCGGTTCTGGGCGAAAGGCACTGAAGCTGTTTCGGTGGCAACTTGATCTTGCTCTTTCGATCAATGATCGTAGAGGACAGGCCAATGCGGTCGCTGGCATAGGACAAGTGTTTCTCGATAACAAGGAACTTGTGAAAGCGTACGCTCACTTTAGACAGGCTTTCTCAATGTACCAGTCAATCAGCGACCTTCGTGGTGCTGGAAACTCCGTTGCGAACATGGGCAATGTAAATCAGGCTGCCGGCAAGATTGAGGAGGCTCGCGCCCTCCACTTGCAAGCCCTTGAATTCTATCGCCAAATAAGAGATCGTGCGGGTGAAGCAACTATACTGCGTGCTATTGGAGATGGTTACGCTACACAGGGCAATTTACTTAGAGCAATAAACTACTTTGAACAGTCGCTTGCCTGTTCACGCCAGATCGGCAGACTATCCAGCGAGTGTGCCACGCTGTTCTCAATGGCAATTGCTGAAGACCTGTCAGGCAATCGTGGACGCGCAATTTCTCTAATGCGTCAGTCGTTTCGCATCTCCGAGACCATTAATTCACAATTACACAGGAGCGCCCGCAAGAAACTCCGCGAATGGGGCGTGGAACCGTAGGGGCTCATTGCTTGTCGTCCTGAGCGCGAACGCAACGCTCTGTGCCGGCAAGTGTCTGCGCGCGCGAAGGACCTGAAATCCTCACTGTCTGTGCCTGCATTGTCATGCTGCCGTTCCGCGCCGGCGCAAAGCCGCTTTCAGATCGCCCACAGGACGCGGCGGCACGCGCGTGTCGCCGCGGCTCGGCGTGCGCTGGGTTTGGGTCCTTCGCGCGCGAGGCGGGGCTGGAAGGGGCGGGTCGTACGTTCGCGCTCAGGACGACAATCGGGCGCGTGTGCCTGCCCTCTCCCTAACCCTCTCCCGCGACGGGGGTTCGACAGGCTCACCCCCCGCGCATCGCGTAGGGGCAGGGCTTGCCCCTGCCCGTGAACTGCGCCCATCCGTTTGTTGTCCGTTGTCGGCGACGGGGGTTCGACAGGCTCACCCCCCGCACATCGCAGGCGAGGGGACGGGCGCCGTCCCCTTGATGTTGTACCGTGGATCAGCCGTGTCCCATCCGTTCATCCGCTAAGTATCCGTTGACCCCCTTCCAACGCCGCTCTAACGCCGCTCTTATGATTCTCCAACGCCATGCACGTATAATGAGGGCGACTGCTTATGGCTATGTCGAATATCAACCCTCGTCGTAGACGAGACGGCAGAGGTGACTTATGAGGATGGATAAATTTACCCAGAAAGCCACGGAAGCGATTGCGGCCGCCGAAGAAGAGGCGCGCGCACGCAACCATGCACAGATGGAGCCGGAGCACCTGCTTTATGCATTGCTGCAACAGCCGGACGGCGTTGTGCCGCAGATCGTGCACAAGATCGGGGCGAACGTCGATGCGCTGACCGAGGAGACGGGGCGCGCGCTCAACAACCGCGCGCAGGTGTACGGCGGCAAGACGCAGATCGGCGCGTCGCGCGAGCTGATGCAGGTGCTGAACAAGGCGCAGAGCGAGGCGAGCGGCCTGCGCGACGACTATGTCTCGACCGAGCACCTGCTGCTGGCGATTGTGGACAGCGTGCGCGAGCCGAACCTGAAGCGCAGCGGCATCACGCGCGAGGCGATCCTGCAGGCGCTGCAGGCGATTCGCGGCGCGCAGCGCGTCACCTCGCAGAACCCGGAGACGACCTACCAGGCACTGGAGAAGTACGGGCGCGACCTGACCGATGCCTCGCGGCACAACAAGCTCGACCCGGTCATCGGGCGCGATGAAGAGATCCGCCGCGTGATCCAGGTGCTGTCGCGGCGCACCAAGAATAACCCGGTGCTGATCGGCGAGCCGGGCGTTGGCAAGACGGCGATCGTCGAAGGGCTGGCCACGCGCATCGTGCGCGGCGACGTGCCGGAAGGACTGAAACAGAAACGACTGGTCGCGCTCGACCTCGGGGCGATGGTCGCCGGCGCGAAGTACCGCGGCGAGTTCGAGGAGCGCCTGAAGGCGGTGCTGAAGGAAGTGACCGAGGCCGAGGGGCGCATCATCCTGTTCATCGACGAACTGCACACGGTGATCGGCGCGGGCGCGGCCGAGGGCGCGATGGACGCCAGCAACATGCTCAAGCCGATGCTGGCGCGCGGCGAACTGCACGCGATCGGCGCGACGACGCTCGACGAGTACCACAAGCACATCGAGAAGGACGCCGCGCTGGAGCGCCGCTTCCAGCCGGTGCTGGTCGGCGAGCCGAGCGTGGAGGACACGATCTCGATCCTACGCGGCCTCAAAGAGCGCTACGAGGTGCACCACGGCGTGCGCATCCAGGACGGCGCGGTGATCGCGGCGGCCACGCTGAGCGACCGCTACATCAGCGACCGCTTCCTGCCGGACAAGGCGATCGACCTGATCGACGAGGCCGCCTCGCGCCTGCGCACCGAGATCGACTCCAAGCCGCAAGCGCTCGACGAGGTTGATCGCCAGATCATGCAACTGGAGATCGAGCGCGCCGCGCTGAAGAAGGAGCGCGACGACGCATCCAAGGATCGGCTGGCCAAGCTCGAAAAGGAACTGGCCGATGTGCGCGAGAAGTCGAACGAGCTGCGCGCGCGCTGGGACCTTGAAAAGCAGGCGATCCAGTCGATCCAGCAGACGAAGGAGAAGATCGAGCAGACGCGCGGCGAAATCGAGGAGGCCGAGCGCCACGCCAACTTGGAGAATGCGGCGCGCCTGCGCTACGGCACCATGCGCGACCTGGAGCGCGCCTTGCAAGACCAGGAGCGGAAGTTGCGCGAGCGGCAGGAGTCCGGCGCGCTGCTGAAGGAAGAGGTGGACGCCGAAGACGTGGCGGCGATCGTCTCGAAGTGGACCGGCATCCCGGTCACCAAGCTGGTGCAGGGCGAGATGGACAAGCTCGTGCACATGGAAGACAATCTGCATTCGCGCGTGGTCGGGCAGGACGAGGCGATCCGCGCCGTAGCCAACGCCGTGCGGCGCTCGCGGGCGGGCCTGCAGGACCCGAACCGGCCGGTCGGCTCGTTCATCTTCCTCGGCCCGACCGGCGTCGGCAAGACCGAGTTGGGCCGCGCGCTGGCCGAGTTCCTGTTCGACGACGAGAGCGCGATGGTGCGCATCGACATGAGCGAGTACCAGGAGAAGCACACCGTCTCGCGCTTGATCGGCGCGCCGCCGGGCTACATTGGCTACGAAGAGGGCGGCCAGTTGACGGAAGCGGTGCGGCGGCATCCGTACTCGGTCGTGCTGTTCGACGAGATCGAGAAGGCGCACGCCGAAGTGTTCAACGTGCTCCTGCAACTGCTAGACGACGGGCGATTGACCGACGGGCAGGGCCGCACGGTCAACTTCAAGAACACGATCGTGATCATGACCAGCAACATCGGCTCGCAGTTCATCCGCGAGTTCGCCAGTGACGAAAAGGCGATGCGTGAGATGGTGCAGAGCGAGATGACGCGCTTCTTCCGGCCGGAGTTCCTGAACCGCGTGGACGAGATCGTGATCTTCCACCCACTGCATAAGGACCAACTGGTGGAGATCGTCGGCATCCAGTTGAAGCGCATGGAGCGACTGCTGGCCGGGCGCAACATCACGCTGACGGTAACGCCCGCTGCGAAGCTGTGGCTGGCCGAGTCCGGCTACGATCCGGTGTACGGGGCGCGCCCGCTCAAGCGCGCCATACAGCGCGAGTTGCAGGACCCGCTGGCGCTGCAGATACTGGGCGGCCACTTCCACGACGGTGACTCAGTGGTGGTCGATGCACAGGACGGGCAGTTGACGTTCACCCGCGCCGCGCAGGCCGTACAGGCGAACTGAGAAGTACAGAGCCAACCGCAAAGCACGCAAAGAGCGCAAAGGGAAGAAGGTTTTCTTTGCGCTCTCTGCGGTCTCTGCGGTTACTTTTTGACCCCGCGAGTTTGCAAAACCGCCGTGGTCTCTTATAATCTCGCCGGATGACGCGCATCAGCGCGTAGCGCACGAAATCGCCATGCCCGACACCCTGCTGATCACCCGCGCCGACACCGTCGCGACGGTGATGCTCAACCGTCCCGATCTGCTGAACGCGATCAACTCGGCCATGGTACGCGAACTGGTCGATGCGTTTCGCACACTCGACGCCGACGAGGGCGTGCGCGCCGTGGTGTTGACCGGCGCGGGCGAGCGCGCGTTCTGCACCGGCATGGACCTGAAGGAACGCCACGGCATGTCCGATGCCGATCTGGTGGATCAGCGCGTGGTCATGGCCGCGATGTTCGGCGCGCTGCGTCGCTGCGGCAAACCGGTCATCGCCGCCGCCAACGGTTACACGGTGGGCGGCGGGCTGGAACTGGCGCTCAGCGCCGATTTCATCTACGCGGCGACGACCGCCGTATTCGGACTGCCGGAAGTCACGCGCGGCATCATGCCGGGCGGCGGCGCGACCGCGCTGCTGCCACGGCGCATCGGCGCGGCACGCGCCCGCGAGTTGATCTACACCGGCGCGCTGATCGACGCCGACGAGGCGGCGCGCATCGGGCTGGTCAATCGCGTGCTGCCGCCCGCTGAACTGCTGGCCGCCGCGCAGGAAACCGCGCGCGTGATCGCGGCCAACGCGCCGATCGGCGTGCGCCAGTCCAAGCGCGCGATGCTCTACGATCCGGCCATCGAGGCCGGCATCGCATTCGAGGGCGAGGCGTACCGGGCCGTGCTGTACAGCGCCGACCGCCGCGAAGGGTACGCCGCATTCAACGAGAAACGACCGCCCAGGTTCCAAGGCCGATGACCGTACCCGCTCCGCATAACCACAACCCGTTGCAGCGGCTGCTGCACCCGCATGTGCAGCGCCTGCCGATGCAGCGCCTGTTCAGCTTCGCGCTCAGCACGCGCTTCCTGACGGCGATCCTGCTGCTGCTCGGCGTTGCCGCGCTCGGCACGGCCGGCTACATGCTGATCGAGGGCTGGGACTTTCTCGATTCGCTCTACATGACGGTCATCACGCTCGGGACGATCGGGTACGGCGAGACGCACCCGCTATCCGACCCGGGGCGCATCTTCACCATCGCCCTGATTGTCGTGTCGCTGATGACGATCGGTTATGCGGTGTCCACCATCGTCGCGTTCCTGGTCGAGGGCGAGTTCAACCGGATCATACAGGGGCAGAGAATGGAAGATCTGATCGCCAAGCTGAACAACCACGTCATCCTGTGCGGCGTGGGCGACACCGGCCGCTACATCGCCGACGAGATGTACAAGACGCAGACACCATGCGTGGTCGTCGAGCGCAATATCGAGACGATCAAGGCGCTGAAGAACATCGGCGAGGTGGTGTATGTGCTGGGCGACGCCACCGACAACGACGTGCTGATCCGCGCCGGCATCGCGCGCGCCAAGGGCTTGGTGACGGCGCTGAGCGACGACAAGGACAACGTGTTCGTCGCGCTGACGGCGCGCTCGCTCAATCCCGGCTTGCGCATCATCGCGCGCCTGGTCAACGAGGAGAACCGGCAGAAGCTGATGATCGCCGGCGCGAACGAGGTCGTCTCGCCGAACGCCATCGGCGGCCTGCGCATGGCCTCGGTCATGCTGCGCCCGTCGGTTGTGACGTTCCTGGACGAGATGCTGCGCGCCACCGGCCAGGTGCTGCGCGTGGAAGAGCTGCTGCTCGACGAGGCGCCGACGCTGGTCGGCCAGACGCTTGCCGCGGCACGCATCGAAGAGCGCACCGGCGTGCTGGTCGTTGCGCTCAAGTCGGCCGACCGCGGCTACCAATTCAACCCTTCCAAAGAGACCGTCTTGCGCACCGGTGACGTGCTGATCGTCATGGGCCCGCGCGAGCGGCTTGCGGCCCTGCGGCAGATCGAAGCCCGGGCCGGCTAGAAAGCATTGCCCCGTTGAACAAAATACTTGTCGCGCTCGACACCGAGACGACCGGGCTGCGCGCCGCCAATGATGCGATCATCGAGATCGCGGCGGTGAAGTTTCGCGGCGACCAAGTGATGGATACCTGGTCGTCGCTTGTCAACCCCGGCCGCGAACTGCCGCTCAAAGTGGAGCGCCTGACCGGCATCACGCGCGAGCAACTGCGCACCGCGCCGCGCATCGAGCAGGTCGCGCGGCACGTCGCGCGTTTCGTCGGCGACCTGCCGGTGGTCGGCCACAACGTCGAGTTCGACCTCGCGTTCATGCGCCAGCAGAACCTGCTGCTGAACAACCCCGGCGTCGATACCGACGAGCTGGCGCGCATCGTCATGCCGCACGCTTCGCGCTTCAGCCTCAAACAACTGGCCGCCGAGCTGGAAATCGACCTGCCGGAAAGCCACCGCGCGCTGGCCGACGCCACGACGACGATGAAGCTGTTCCTCGCGCTGTGCGGGCGCGCCGAGAGCCTCGACACGCGCATTATCGACGAGATCGTGCGCGCCGCCGACCGCAGCAACTGGGGCCTGCGCGATGTATTCAAGGAGATCCAGCGCGATGCGGCGCGCAACGCCTTTAGCGGCTCGTCGATCGGCGAGCAGTTGCGCGCCAAGGGCTTCTTCAAGGGCAACCGGCTGAAGGTACTCGACGACGAGGACGAGGCGCCGGCGCTGACACCCGCCGCGCAGGCCGAGCCGCTCGACGCCGACGAGATCGCGTCGCTCTTTGAGCCGGGCGGCGCGCTGGCCGACCAGTTCCCGCGCTACGAAAAGCGCGAGCCGCAGATCCAGATGCTGCGTCAGGTCTGCGCGACCTTCAACGACGGCGGCCGCCTGCTCGTCGAGGCCGGTACCGGCACCGGCAAGAGCATGGCGTACCTGGTGCCCGCCATCGAGTACGCGTTGGCCAACAGCCGCCGCGTGATCATCTCGACGAACACGATCAACCTGCAGGATCAACTGATCGAGAAAGACATTCCCGATCTGCGCAAGATCCTGCCCGGCGACTTCCGCGCGCTGGTGATCAAGGGGCGCAGCAACTACCTCTGCCGCCACCGCTTCGAGCAGTTCCAGCGCAAATCGGAGAAGAGCCCGATCGAAATCCGCCTGCTGGCGAAGGTGCTGGCCTGGCTGCCGACAACGACGACCGGCGACCGCGCCGAGTTGTCGATCTCGCCGGATGAGGAGCGCGTCTGGGCGCAGGTCTGCGCCGACGAGACGTGCAACGCGCAGTCGTGCCCTTACTACCAGCGCGGCACCTGCTTCTTCTTCCGCTCGCGCCGGCGCGCCGACAGCGCGCACGTGCTGGTGGTCAACCACGCGCTGCTGCTCTCGGACATGGCGGTCGGCAATCAGGTGCTGCCGGAGTACAAGCACCTGATCATCGACGAGGCGCATCACCTGGAGGCGCGCGCCACCGAGGCGTACAGCGTGGAGGTGCGGCAGAGCGGTATCGAGGCGCTGCTGAACGAGGCGGGCGCCGAGAAGGGCGGTTTGCTGGCGGCCATCGCCGCCGCCGCCGCGCGCGCCAGCGATGCCGGGGCGGCCGAGAAGGAGAAGCTGGCCGACCTGATCGAGAAGACGCAGGGGACAGTCGCCGAGGCGCAACGCGCCGTCTACCCGCTGTTCGGCCACCTGGGCGACTTCCTGAAAAGCCAGCACCCGCCGCGCGGCGAGTTCGACCAGCAGGTGCGGCTCGTCGCGGCGCTGCGCGCGCAGCCGGCCTGGTCCACGGCGGAGATGCTGTGCGAGACGCTGACCGGCGCGCTGCTGCGGCTGTCCACGGCGCTGTCGCGCATCGGGCAGGGCTGCGACGAGGCCGAAATCCTGACCGGCGACGAGCGCCTGTTCCAACTTGGTATCCTGCGCCAGCGCACCGATCAGTTGCGCGCCAACCTCATCGCAATCATTAACCAGCCAGGCCCGAACGGTATCTACTGGGCGGTGCTGGCCACCAATCGCGACGAGATCGTCTTGCGCTCTGCGCCGCTGCACGTCGGCGAGATCCTGCAAAAAGGGCTGTTCGCGGCGTGCGACTGCGTCGTGCTCACGTCGGCCACGCTGCAGGCGGCCAACAGCTTCGCGTATGTGCGCGGTCGCCTGGGTCTGGCCGAGGCGGACGAATTGGCGCTTGAGTCGTCGTTTGACTACAAGCGCTCCACGCTGCTCTGCTTGCCGAGCGACATCGCGGACCCCGACACACCGGTCTATAACAAGATGATGCCGGAGACGCTGGTCGCGCTGTGCAAGGCGACCGGCGGGCGCACGATGGTGCTGTTCACGAGCAAGAGCGCCCTGCAGCGCGCCTACGATGCGATCAGCAAGCCGCTGGAACAGGCCGGCGTGCTGGTCATGGCGCAGTATATCGACGGCTCGCGCCGGCAACTGCTCGATAACTTCAAGACGATGCCGCGCAGCGTCCTGCTCGGCACGCGCAGTTTCTGGGAAGGCGTGGACGTGGCGGGCGACGCGCTGTCGTGCCTGGTCATCACGCGCCTGCCGTTCGCCGTGCCGAGCGACCCGATCATCGCGGCGCGCAGCGAGACGTTCACCGACGCGTTCAACGAGTACCAGGTGCCGCAGGCGATTCTCGCCTTCCGGCAGGGCTTTGGGCGGCTGATTCGCAGCGCCAGCGACCGCGGCGTGGTCGTGATGCTCGACCGGCGCGTGCAGACCAAGGCGTACGGCAAATCGTTCATCGCCTCGCTGCCGGAGTGCACGCAGGTGCGCGGGCTGTGCAAGGACGTGCCGGCCGCCGCCGCCGACTGGCTCAAGTAGCGACTACCACGCGCCGCGCCGTTGGGCGCGCCACGCACATCATCCAGCGAGAGGATATCAGCACATGAAAGAAGCACCAGCAGCGATCCGGCGCATCGCCGACGGGTTCAGCGGCACGCTCGGCGTCGCCGCGCACAACATCAAGACGGGCGAGCAGATCTTCCACAACGCCGACGTGATCTATCCGACGGCCAGCATGGTCAAGATCGGCATCCTGCTCGAGCTGTTCCGCCAGCGCGAGGCAGGCAAGCTGGCGCTTGACGATATGCTCACGATCGGCAAGCAGGACAAGACCGGCGGCTCCGGCCTGATCGAGAACATGGGAGAGAAGGTGCCGCTCTCGCTCTACAACATCGCGGTGCTGATGAACGCCATCAGCGACAACACCGCCACCAACGTGCTGATCGGCCATCTCGGCAAGGATGCGATCAACCGCGCCATGCGGGACGCCGGCATGACGAAGACCGTGCTGAACGAGAAGATCGCGTTCACGCCCGCGCGCAAGCTAAAGAACGCGCGCTTTGCCGTTGGCACCCCGCGCGACTTCATGACGCTGATGATCAACCTGCACGAAGGGCGGCTGCTGAACGCCGAGAATACCGCCGACATGCTCACGATCATGAAGATCCAGAAGAACATGGGCAACCTGACGCGCTACATGGAGTTCAATCCGTACGGGCGCGACGACAAGTCGTGGGTGGCGAGCAAGACCGGCGGCATCACCGGCGTGCGCAACGAGACTGGCATCATCCACACGAAGCGCGGCGCGCACATCGTGTCGGTGATGACGAAGGCATGCAAGGACGGCAAATGGACGCCCGACAACGAGGGCACCGTCGCCGTCGCGAAGATGTCGAAGGCGGTCAACGACTACTTCTGGCGATAAGATTACCATCAAGCCCGCCGGGGCGTTATGCTCCGGCGGGTTTTGCGTTGTCGTCCCGTTTCAATTTGCACGGGCTCCGTAGTTGTCATGCTGAACGCGGAGGCAAGCCCTCGGCCAGTGGGTTCGCTATGCGCGCGCAGCATCTCGAATGCGACACCTCAGGTGCTTCGCGCGGGAAGGGCGTAGTAGGCCAACATCATGACCTTCGCGCTCACCATGACGCCTTTGGATGCACCTCACAACTCGAAACGCGGCAAGCTGATTGGTCAGCATGGTCATCTTCAGTAGGGAACCGTTGCTGCCATCCTCTCGGAAGATTAGCTCCGTGGCACCTTGCCTCACGTTGTAGCGCACCTATCTTCGTCGCTACCTCAAGGCCTACAAACTAGCCCGATTTCAAGTTTCAAGAGCTGTGATTCAGCAATACTATTAGTTTGCATAATATATGACAAAAAATGATAAAATTGAGTAAATATTTTAACTTCACCTTGACATTATTTACAATCTGTTGTATATTGTGATCAAGAAATGATATGAATGACGAAAGGAATGCTATGTACCCGGCGCGCTCTATATGCCCAGTCTGTAACGGCGAAATGACGGTAACGCACCTGGAGTGCCGTCAGTGCGGCAGCCAGTTGATCGGCTCGTTTGAGCTTCCGATGCTCTCAAAGCTCGATGTTGACCAATTACATTTCGTGGAGACGATGGTGCGCTGCCGGGGAAACATCAACCGCGTGAGCGACGAGTTGGGCATCGCGTATTCGGCCGGGCGCGCCCAACTGGATGCCATCATCGCGGCGCTCGGCTTCGAGCGTGACGACGAGGAGGATGCGCCCGGACTGCCGGCCGAGGAGCGCCAGCGCGTGCTGCAAGAACTGCGTGACGGCAAACTGACGTCGGAACAGGCACTGAAACAACTGCGCGGGCGCTAAGGCGCACCGGCCCAACCCTTACCCTTCAAAGGAGGGTGCCATGAACCTCAAAGAAGAACGGATGCAGATCCTGAACATGATTCGCGACGGCAAGATTAGCCCGGAAGAGGGCGCCAAGCTGTTGAGCGCGCTGGAGACGAGCCAGAAGTCCGAGACGGCGGCCAACAAGAGTGCGACACAAGGCAAGTTCCTGCGCGTGCGCGTGACTGACATGGCGACCGGTAAGACCAGGGTCAACGTCAACCTGCCGCTGGCGCTGGTCAATGTCGGCCTGAAGATGGGCGCGCGTTTCGCGCCGCAGATGGACGGCATGGACACCGGCGAGTTGATGGAGGCGATCCGCGCCGGCGCGCAGGGCAAGATCGTGGATGTCGAAAACATCGAGGATGGCGAGAAAGTCGAAGTGTATATCGAGTAGCGGTTCGCGCTTGAAGGAGGCGGGCATGTTGGAACATCATTTTCTCGATATGGCGGCGTTGGATCAGAAGCATCGCTACGCCGAACTGCGCGAACAGGCGGCCCGCGAGCGCCTGCTGGCCGGCCCGGTGCGGACGCCGGCATGGCCCCGGCGCGCGCTGGCGCGGCTGGGTGTTCTGCTGGTGGCGTGCGGTCACGCGCTATTGCGCATGAGCGGCACCCGAGCAGCGGCCGCCGGAATCAACGGATAGAACTACACGGAGGAAGCGATGTATCAGCAATCATTCTCAACCGGCGGCGAGAGCACGCTGCGGCTGCATGTGCGGCGCGCCGGCGGCGACCTGCGCCTGATCGGAACCGACGAAACCTATCTGCGCCTGCAGGGCGATGGCGATGAAGGCGACTTTGAGCCGCAGTATCAGAACGGCGACCTGACGCTGGACGTGCGCGAGGACTGCACGCTGTTCGTGCCGTACGCGCTGGCGGTTACCATCGACGGCGTGATCGGTGATCTGAAAGCGGTCGAGCTTGCCGCCAAACTGTCGGCCGATCGCATCAATGGCGATGTGACACTCAACGCCATGACCGGGCAGGTTCAACTTGGCGCGGTGTCCGGCGATCTGCGGGTGGCCGGGGCCGGCAACGTCAACACGGGTCTGGTGCGCGGCGACGTGTCGGCGACCGATATTGCCCAATTGCTGCAAATAGGTGGCGTGATGGGCGACGTCTCGGTGCGTTCGGTGCACAGCGTGCAGCTGGGCAATGTGCAGGGCGACCTGCGCGCCGTGACCGTGGTGGACGGCTTCGCGGCCGGCTCGGTCAATGGCGACGTGAACCTGGCGGCGATCGGGGGCCGTGTCACGCTCGGTACGATCAGCGGCGACGCGCGGCTGGCCGACGTCGGCGCGATTGCCCACGTGCAGGCGGGCGGCGATCTCTATGTCGACACACGGCTGGATGGCGAGTCGGCCTGCCAGTTCACGGCCGGTGGCGACGCGACGCTTACGGTGCCGGGCGACTCGCAGGCGCAAATCACATGCCAGGCCGGTGGCGACATTGTCAACGAATTCGGCGGCGGGCGGTCGCGGGCCGGCAGCAGCGCGACGTTTACACTCGGCGAAGGCGGCGCCACCGTGCGCGTGCAGGCGGGCGGCGACATACGCATCAAACCACGCGAAGGAGAGGCGATGGAATTCCGGTTCGAAATCCACAAGGAAGAGATGCAGCGCGCGAAGGACGAATTGAAGCGGGCGAAGGAGGACATGCGGCGCGTCCAGCGCGAGATACGCGACCAGATGCGCGCGACCAAGCATGAAATCCGTCGGACGGTGCGCGAGGACGTGCAGGGCGCGGTGCGGCACGCCGTCACGTTTCGCGTCCCCGGCTTCGCGTTCGGCGGCGGACCGCACGGCGGCGCACAGAAGCCGATGCGCGAGACGACCCCCGTCAAAACGGGCGCCAGCGAGGACGAGCGGCTGGAAATCCTGAAGATGCTGGAGCAGAAGGCGATTACGACCGAACAAGCCGAGCTGCTGCTGGCCGCGCTGGGCGACGAATAAGGAGAGAGGCATGCTAGCGGTATTGCGCCAACGCAACTTCGGGCTGCTTTGGTTTGGGCAGGCGATCTCCATGATCGGTGACTGGGTGCTGTTCATTGCCCTGCCGTTCCATATCTATCAGGTGACCGGCTCCGCGCTGGCGACGGGCGGTATGTTCATGGCCACCACTCTGCCCGGCATTCTGCTTGGCTCGGTAGCCGGCGTGTTCGCCGACCGCTGGGACCGCAAGCGCCTGATGATCGTCTCCGATATTGCGCGCGCGGTGATGCTGCTCGTGCTCATGCTGGCGCAGACGGCCGATACGATCTGGATCATCTACATCGTCGCGTTCCTGCAATCGACGGTTAGCCAGTTCTTCTTTCCCGCCAAGTCTGCCGTCATTCCGCTGCTGGTCGGCGAGCGCGACCTGGTGCAGGCCAATGCGCTCAACTCCGTCAGCGACTCGGTGACGCGCCTGCTGGGGCCGTCGCTGGGCGGGCTGCTGATGGCGTGGGGCGGCTTGACGACGGTCGTGCTCGTCGACTCGGTGTCGTTCGCGGTATCGGCGCTGATGATTGCGCTGATCGTGATGCCGGGCCCGAAGGCCGTGCACGGCGCTGCATCGCACGGCGCGCCCGGCATGACGGCCGTCTGGCGCGACTGGCTGGCGGGCCTGCGGCTGGTGCGCGCCAGCCGCTCGCTGAGTGTGGTGTTCGTGGTCGTTGCCGTACTCAGTCTGGGCGACGCCATCCTCACGGCGCTGCTCGTGCCGTTCTCGAAAGATGTTGTCGGAATTGACGCGCAAGGGCTCGGCCTGATCATGGCAGCACAGGGACTGGGCGGCCTGGTTGGCGGTGTGCTGATCGGGCGCTTTGCGCGGCGACTCACGCCGGGGCAGTTGATGGCCATCGGCGGTCTGGGCAACGGGGCCGTCTTGCTGGTTATCTTTAACGCCCCCACCTACCTGCTGGCGCTGGCGGCGATGGGTCTGGCCGGTGTGTTGATGAGCGGGTTGATGATTGGCATGAACACAGCGATGCAGGCTGGAGCAAGCGATGCGTTCCGCGGGCGGGTGTTTGGCGCATTGATGGCGTTGGGCGCGGTCATGCGGCTGGGCGGCATTGCGGCGGGCGGCCTGCTGGCCGACCGCGTCGGCATCGTGCCGATGCTCGATATCGGCGCGGTGCTCTTTCTGCTGTGCGGCGCAGCGGCGCTGCTTATGCCCGGTGTGGCAGAGACGGCGGTGCGGCCGGCGCCGGTGCCAGCCGTTGAATAGCCTCAGTTCGATTGGACGCCCCGCCGCGTGCGGGGCGTTTTTGCGCGTGGCCGCGCCTGCGGCATACTAAGGAGCGGCGGCGCAGCGCCCTGCGTGAGGCCGAGCCACATTATAGTGTTTTGCGAAGAGTATGTCCCCAAGCGATTGTTGTATGTGTCAGCGCTGAATAGCAATCGTCGCCCTCCCCCCGGCCCCCTCCCAGCGAAGCTGGGAGGGGGAGTGAGTCAAAGGGGATTGGCGCGGCGGCTTTGCCGCCGCGCCAATCCCCAATCAGCTTTTCCCCTTCTCCCCCGCGCGCGCGGGGGAGAAGGGGCCAGGGGATGAGGGGGTGACAACCGCACTTACCACCAGGTATGGGGACATAATCAAACTGAAACAGCATTACCTTGGAGATCGTCACCATGGAATACCGAATACTGGGCCACACGGGCCTGCGCGTTTCGACGCTGGGCTTTGGGTGCGGCAGCATGGGCGGCCTGCTGGTGCGCGGCGCGTATCCGCAGATGCGGCAGACGGTCGCGCGCGCCATCGAACTCGGCATCAACTACTTCGACACGGCATCGAGCTACGGCGACGGGCAGTCGGAGGCCAACCTCGGCGCCGTGCTGCGCGAGCTCGGTTCGGACGTGCTGGTCGGCACCAAAGCACGCGTGCTGCCGCACGAGTTGAACGACATTGAGAACGCGATCATCCGCTCGGTCGAGGGCAGCCTGCGGCGACTGGGGCGCGATGCAGTCGATCTGCTGCAATTCCACAACCGCTTCGGCCCCGCGCGCCGCGATGACTATGTTACCGTGTCCGACCTTGAGCCGGTGCTGAACGCGTTCCACAAGTTGCAGCAGCAGGGCAAGACGCGATTCTATGGCATCACCGCGCTGGGCGACACGGATGCGCTGCACCAGATCGTGGCGGGCGGCGGGTTTCACACCGCGCAGATCTGCTACAACGCGCTGAACTTTACGGCGGGTGAGCCGCCATCGCCGAATTTCCCATTCCAAGACTACCGCCGGTTGATCGACCGCGCGGCCGAGGCGCAGACGGGCGTCATCGCCATCCGCATGCTAGCGGGCGGCGCGTTGAGCGGGGTGCTGCCGCGCCATCCGGTCGCGTCGCCGCTCGTCGATCCGATCGCAACGGCGCCGGACTACGCCGCCGACGTCGCGCGCGCGCAGCGGCTGGCCTTCGTTGTGCACGAAGGGGTGTGCGACAGCCTGGTCGAGGTGGCGATTCGCTTCACGCTCAGCAAGCCGGCCGTCTCGACTGCGCTGATCGGCATTTCGAGTATAGAGCAACTGGAGCAGGCGGTTTCATACGCGGAGCGCGGCCCGCTGCCGGCAGACGTGCTGGCGCGCATGGCGCGAGTCTGGGCGTCGTAGGCGAGCGCCGCGTGGAATGGAGTGTGATGCTGATCGAGCCTTTCGACCCGCGGCGCGCCGATGAGCGCACGGTGGCCGCGTACAATGCGCTGATGAACGTGATTCGCGATGAGCGGTTCCCGAACGACCCGCCGTTCAGCGCGGCCGATGAGCGGCGCCAGATGGAAAGCCACCTGGCATTCATCGATGTGTGGCAATGGGGTGCCTGGGCCGGCGAGCGGATGATCGGCGCGGGCACGGCGCTCGTCATGCGCGACGACAGTAACCGGCACATCCTCAGCGGGCGGATTGACATTCTGCCGGCGTACCGCCGCCAGGGCATGGGCCGCCAGTTGCTGGCGCACATCGCCGACGTCGCGCGGGCGGAAGGGCGGCGGCTGATCTACCTCGAGACGTATGCGACGGTGCCGGCCGGCGAAGCGTTTGCGCGCCGGCTTGGCGGCGGGCTGGGCATGACCGAGCGCATCAGCCAACTGGACCTGCGCGCCGTCGACCGGGGCCTGATTCAGACTTGGCTGTCTGCCGGCGCCGCGCTGGCGCCGGAGTTCGCGCTGGAGTTCCGCGCCGGCTTTCCCGACGATGCCGACCTGCCGCGCGTGGCCGACGTCTGGAATGTGATGAACAGCGCGCCGCGCGAGTCCATGGACATGGAAGACGAGGTGATGACGCCGGCGAAGGTGCGCGACATCGCCCGTTCGGTGACGGCGCGCGGCGGCGAGCACTGGGGCTACTACGCGCGGCACATGCCGACCGGCGTCTTCGCGGCATTCAGCGAAACATGCTGGCACCCGGCCATGCCGGCGCCGGTCGAGCAATGGGCGACCGGCGTACGCCCGGAGTTCCGCGGGCGCGGACTGGCGCGCTGGTTGAAGGCGGCGATGATCGACCGCATCCACCGTGAGCGGCCGGCGGTCCGCTATGTGCGGACCGAGAATGCCGGTTCCAACGAGGGCATGCTGGCGATCAACACGGCGCTTGGGTTCCGCCCGTATGTTGACCGGTACTACTGGCATGTTGAGACGCAAGGTGCGCTGGATTACCTGGCTGCCTCGATGGCTATCGGTTAGGGGGCAGGGACATGACTCGCTTTGAGATTACGCGGGCCGATCCGCGCAACATGACGGACGCGGAGTACGCCGCCGTGCACGAACTGGACACGCTGCTGGACGCGGAACGGCTACCCGGCGATCCGCCGGTGCCGTACGCTGAAATGGTTCAGGGCATGCGCAACATCCCGGCCTTCGTGGACGTTACAGCCTGGGGCGTGCGCGATTCGAATAGCGGCCGGCTAGTGGGCACTGGCGATATCGGCGTCACGCGGCTGGAGCAGAATCGCCACCTCGCCGAGTTCAACATCAATGTGCATCCAGACTACCGTCGCCAGGGCATCGCGCGGCGGCTGCTGCCGCTGATTGTGGAGCGCGCGCGCACCGAACAGCGCACGCTGCTGCAGGGCAACAGCAACAGCAACGTTCCGGCCGGCGAGGCGTTCCTGCGGCGCATCGGCGCAACGCTCGGGCTGTCGATGCACACCAACCAGCTCATGCTTACCGACCTGAACCGCGCCCTGCTGGCCGAGTGGCTGGAACTGGGGCGTCAACTGACGGCGGAGTTCGAATTGGCGTTCTGGGACGGCGACTACCCCGAAGCCGACTTGCCATCACTCGCCGACCTGCATAACGTCATGAATGATCAACCGAGGGAAGACCTGCATGTGGAGGATTGGCACATCACACCGCAGATGCTGCGGGATTTCGAGCGGTCGTGGACGGCACACGGCGGATCGCACTGGACGCTGGCCGCGCGCCATCACGAAAGCGGCGAGCTGGCCGGTTTCACCGACGTGATCTGGTACCCCAGCCACCCGGAGTTGCTGAACCAGGGCAACACCGGCGTCTGGCCGCGCTATCGCAATCGTGGCATCGGTCGCTGGCTGAAGGCGGCGATGCTCGACAAAGTCATGCGCGAGCGCCCGTCGATCACGAAGGTGCGGACCAGCAACGCATTTTCGAATGCGCCGATGCTGAAGCTGAATCACGCGCTCGGCTTCAAGCTGCATCACGCCAGCCTGGCCTGGCAGGTGCCGGTCGAGCGCGTCGAAGCGTACCTGGCGATGGCGGCCGGGCGCTGACCAGCCATCAAAGCAAACGAAAGGGCTCTCATGATTCCTGAAGTCAAAAAGCTGGCCGACAAAATGCAGGCCGCACGGGCGAAGCTGATCGACGTGCTTGAGTCCGCGAGCGAGGCGCAGCGCAAAGCGCTGATCTACGAGGAAGGCTGGAACCTGTACGATCTGCTGTCGCACATTGCGACCGCCGAGAACGAGAATGTCCGCTTCCTGTCGGACGTCATCGCCGCGGATGGCGCGCGCCACCAGCCGCGTGAGAACGTCAGCGATGTGAACGAGTGGAACGCGCAGGCCGTCGCCGGCCAGCGCGGCCTGACATGGGCCGAGCGCATGGCGGCATTACAGGCGGCGCGCGCCACTACGCTCGCCGTGCTGGAGGGCGTCGACGCGGCGGCGTTCGCGCACCGCGGGACGCACGCGGTCTGGGGCGAGAAGGATGTCTCCGCGCTGGTGAAAATCCTATACCTGCACGACATCATGCACCGCAACGATATTGTCAGCAAGCTCAAGGCGGGCGCCGCGTGAAACTGGGACGCGAGCGCTTCGAGGCGCTGGTGGCCGAGGCGCTTGACGCGTTGCCCGGGCCGTTCACGCAGCAGATGCGCAACGTCGAAGTTGTGATCGAGTTGTGGCCGTCGGCGCGGACGCTGCGCGATGCCGGCGTGCCGCGTGACGAGACACTCTTCGGATTGTACGAAGGTATTCCGTTGACCGAGCGCACGTCTGCGTATGGTAACGTGCTACCTGACAAGATCACCATCTTCCAGGGACCGATCGAAGCGGCCTGCGACAGCGAGGACGATGTGCGCGCCGAGGTGAGCCATACCGTCGTTCACGAGTTTGCCCACTTCTTCGGCATCGGCGACGAGCAACTGCGCCGCTGGGGGGTGTATTAACAATCTGAATCGTGGCCAGTATCGTGCGGGCCTGTGAGGCGGTCTCAAGGGCCTGGGAGTAGTCCTCCTCGAAGCTTCTTGTCTCCGCTCAGCAATTCTCAATTTGGCTTTGTACGGGTACTTTCCAATGCCGCTTGCGATGCGCTGGCTCTCAGGCGCTTGTCACGCAAGCTGGCCCGCCGAAAAAATGGCGCTGCCCTCCCCCCGACCCCCTCCCAACGAAGTTGGGAGGGGGTCGGGGCATATTGGCAGCCGACTCCAAAATGAGAACTGCTGGTCTCCGCTTTGGATTATGGCAGGTTTCGGCGTATAGTCTCTCCTACGATTAACTGACGGCGCTTGCCAAACAGCGCCAGCCAGTCTCTGGGGCCGGTTGCCTCAATAAGCCGGCATCAAATTGGGACAGGTGTCTCTCAGAAATAGGGACAGATGTCCATACTTGGAGCGTTGCTACCGTATTATCGTGGGTCAAACTGTGCGCGCCGAAGGGTGTCAAGAAACGGCGCCTTAATTCTCAGGAGGAACTGTGATGTTCAGATTGGGAAGAGTCAAATGGCTGGGCGTCGTCGCCACGATCGTGGCGCTGGCGCTCACCGCGTGCGGCGGCCCGGCTGCCACCAGCGCGCCGACAACCTCGCCGACCAAACCGCCCGCCGTGCCAACGGCGGCGCCCGTGGGTGCGGCTACCACCGCGCCCACCACCGCCCCGGCGGCCACCAAGAAGCTCGTGATCGGCTACACCGCGTCGCAGACTGGCGCACAGAACGTCGCCTCGGCCAAGCAGGTAGAAGGCCTGAAGCTCTGGGCGGCCGATGTGACCAAGGCCGGCGGCATCAAAACGAAGGATGCGATCTACATGCCGGAGCTCAAGTCGTATGATGACGAGAGCAAGACCGACCGCGTGCAGGCGCTCTACACGAAGCTGATCTCCGATGACAAAGTCGACCTGCTGATCAGCCCGTACAGCAGCACGCTGGTCAAGGCGGCCGCGGTCGTCTCCGAGCAGAACGGCAAGCTGATGATCACGGCCGGCGGCGCGGACGACCTGACAATGGAAGCCGGCTTCAAGAACATCTACCAGGTCTACACCCCCGCCAGCCGCTACCTGACCGGCGTGGTGGACATGCTCAAGAAGCTCGACCCGTCGGTCAAGAAGGTCGCCATCGTGAACGAGAAGGACTCGTTCTCGACCACGGTCGCGGCGGCGCTGCTGCCGTACGCCAAGGCGCAGGGCTATGATGTTGTGTTGAACGAAAGCTACGACAGCAACTCGACCGACTTCGTGCCGTTCATCAACAAGCTGACCCCGCTGGCGCCGGAAGCCATTCTGGGCGGCGGCCACTTCCAGGACGGCACGACGTTCGCGAAGCAGATGAAGGAACGCAACGTGTCGGCGAAGTACGTGGCCCTGCTTGTGGCCCCGCCGGAACCGACCTTCATCGAAATCGGTGACGCGGCGCAGGGCATCATCGGCCCGAGCCAGTGGGAGCCGCTGGTGAAGTTCAGCGCGGAATCGGCCAAGGCGGCGGGCCTCGCGTGGTACGGGCCGAGCGTCCAGCAGTTCATGGATGGCTATCAGGCCGCTTACAAGTCCGAGCCGTCGTACCATTCGGCGGGCGGCTACGCCGCGGGCATGATGCTGCAGAAGGCGATTGAAGATGCCGGCAGCGCGGACCCGGAGAAGATGAAGGCGGCGCTGGACAAGGTCGACATGCTCTCATTCTACGGGCGTGTCAAGTTCAGCGTCGACGCCAAGACCCACGGCAAGCAGGAAGGTCACGGCATGGTTTACATGCAGTGGCAGAAAGACGCCGCGGGCAAGCTCATGCGCCAGATCGTCTGGCCGCTCGAAGCGAAGTCGGCTGACGTTCAGCCGCGCAAGTAAGCGATTCTCGCACGCGCCCCTCTCGCCGGTTCCGGCGAGGGGGGCGCTCTTTATCACGGCGCGCCCTGGCCGCGCTGTCCATCTGCCCGGATTGAGGTGTTCATGAATCTGGAAGCGTTGCTGGCGTCCTCGCTCGACGGTCTCATGCTCGGCTTCCTTTACGGCCTCATGGCTATGGGGCTGACGCTGATCTTCGGCGTGATGAAGGTGATTAACCTGGCGCACGGCCCGGTCATCATGCTCGGCATGTTCGTCCTGCTCGTGTTGCAGCAGGGGATGGGCATCAACCCGTATCTCGGTTTGCTGGCGGCCATGGCGTTGGGGCTGGTGTCTGGCATTCTCATCTACTTTGTGGCGCTGCACCGCGTGATCAACGCGCCCGAACTGACGACGCTGCTGGCCACATTCGCCGTGAACCTGATGATCATTGGCCTGGCCACCGTGATGTTTACGACGTCGTCGCGTTCCGTGGATGTCAACCTCGGCACGCTACCATTGGGGCCGGCGACCCTGCAGGGCACCCGGCTGGCGGCCGTCGCCGTGGCGGTGGTCGTCACCGTGGCGCTGTACCTGTTCCTGTACCGCTCGCGCATCGGCAAGTCGATCCGCGCGGTGGCCAACAACCGCTCCGCCGCCGAACTGATGGGCATTAACTCGACCTGGATGCTGGCGCTGAGCTTCGGGCTGGGCACGATGCTGGCGGCGGTCGCCGGCGGTCTGCTCTCGACCCTGCTGTCGTTCACCGTGCTGTCGGGCGGCGTCTATGAGACGAAGAGCTTCGTGATCGTGGTTCTGGGCGGGCTGGGCAACCCGACCGGCGCGCTGATCGGCGGCATCGTGATCGGCCTGCTCGAAAGCGTGACGACGGTCTACATCCCGGTCAGTTGGGTGCCCGTGCTCGAGTATGTCATCTTCGTGTTGATCCTGCTCGTCGCGCCGGCCGGCCTGCCCGAGTGGTTCAAGAACCTGCGGAGGTCGCGCTCATGAAAGCCCTGCAAAACGTCTCGCTCTGGGGCCTGCTGGTCGTGATCGTGGCGGCCACCGCCATTCCGATTCTGCTGGACGCGCCCGCCATGCGCGAGGAGTACTTCTCCATGCTGATGGTGATTGTGCTGGCATCCAGCATCAACATCATCGTCGGCTACACCGGCTATGTCTCGTTCGGGCATATTGTCTTCTTCGGGCTGGGCGGCTACGTCGCGTTCTGGCTGATGCAGACGTTCGCCATGCACCTGGCGCCGGCGGCGGTGATTGGCGGCCTGTTCACAAGCCTGGTGGCCATGCTGATCGGCATGCCGGTGCTGCGGCTGCGCGGCGCGTACTTCGCGCTGGCGACGATCGGCATCAACGAGGCGATGCGCACCTTCGTGACCAACTTCGACCCGTTCGGCGGCTCGGTCGGCATGTTCTTCAATTTCTCCGTGTACGATGCGTACGGCGGCGCCAAGGCGGCCGGGCAACTGGCGTACTACGCGATGATCGCCGTCGCGCTGGCGGTGGTCGTCACGTCGTTCTTCATCAAGAAGTCGAAGTTCGGCCTCGGCCTGATGGCGATTCGCGAAGACCAGGACACCGCGATGGTGCTGGGCGTGAACCCCTCGCGCGCGAAGGTCATCACCTACACCGTGTCGGCGTTCTTCCCCGCGCTGGCCGGCGCGATCTTCTTCTTCAAGAACGGGATCATCGAGCCGGGCGCGGCCTTCGACCTGCATCGCTCCATCGAGTCGCTGGTCATGGTCATGCTGGGCGGCTACGGCACGGTGGCCGGGCCGATCGTCGGCGCGGTGCTGTACGACCGGCTGCGCACCTTCCTGATCACGAGCGAGACGTTCTCGTCGCTGCACCTGTTCATCGCGGGCGCACTGCTGCTCGTGATCGTGCTGTTCGTGACGGCCGGCATCGTCGGCTGGCTGCGCAACCGCTTCACGCTCGTGCGGAGGTACGTCGAATGATTCTCGAACTCGACAATGTCAGCCGGCGCTTTGGCGGTCTGCAGGCGCTCGATCGCGTTTCGCACCAGGTGGACGAAGGCGAGATCGTCGGGTTGATCGGGCCGAACGGCGCCGGCAAGACCACCTTGTTCAACGTGATCAACGGCGTGTACCCGCCGTCGGCCGGGCGTGTGGTGTTTCGCGGCGAGTCGGTCGGCGGGCTGCCGTCGTACGCGGTCGCGCGCAGGGGCGTGGCACGGGCGCACCAGGTGGTGCGGCCGCTGAACGAGCTATCGGTGCTGGAGAATGTCACAGTCGGCGCCTGCTTCGGGCGCGAGAACCTGTCGCTCGGCGCGGCCACGCGGGTCGCCGCCGAGACGCTCAAGTTCGTCGGGCTGTCCGATCGCGCGTCGATGCCGGCGGGCAAGCTCAACGTCGCGCAGAAGAAGCGCCTCGAACTGGCGCGCGCGCTGGCCGCGCGCCCGCTGCTGCTGCTGCTGGATGAGGTGCTGGCGGGCCTGAATCCGAACGAAGTCGGCGACATGCTGAACGTCATCCGCGCGATCCGCGACCAGGGCGTCACCGTGCTCATGATCGAGCACCTGATGCACGCGGTGATGAACGTCTCCGACCGTGTCTTTGTGCTGGACTACGGGCGCAAGCTGGCCGAAGGGACGCCGCAGGACGTGTCGAACAACCCCGAGGTGATCAAAGCCTATCTGGGCGACCCGAAGGTGGCGCAGAAGTTCCTGGAGGAGTCGGCATGACGACGCTGGAGATCAGCAACATCGAATCGGGCTACGGCGCCGTGCAGATTCTGTGGGGCCCGTCGCTGAAGCTGCAGGAAGGCAAGCTGACGACGCTGGTCGGCGCCAACGGCAGCGGCAAGACCACGCTGCTGCGCACGGTCATGGGCCTGCTGCCGGCCTGGAAGGGCAATGTCACGTTTGGCGGGCGGGATGTCACGCGCCTGTCGCCGCACGAGAAGGCGCAGGCGGGGCTGGTGATGGTGCCGGAAGGCCGCCAGTTATTCACCGACATGACGGTGCAGGAGAACCTGGAGATGGGCGCGACGCCGGCCGGCGCGCGCGCCGATTTCCATAAGAACCTCGACTGGGTGTTCGAGTTGTTCCCGCGCCTGCAGGAGCGCCGCACGCAGGTCTCCGGCACGCTGAGCGGCGGCGAGCAGCAGATGCTGGCGATCGCGCGCGGGTTGATGGCGAAGCCGCAGATCATCATGTTCGACGAGCCGTCGCTCGGCCTGTCGCCATTGTTCGTGCTCAACTTGTTTGAGATTATCTACAAGCTGAAGCAGCAGGGCATGACGATGCTGCTCGTCGAGCAGAACGTGCAGATGGCGCTGGTCGTGAGCGATTATGCATACGTGATGGCCGAAGGGCGCATCGAGATCGAGGGCGAGGCGAAGCAGGTGCGCAACATGCCCTCGGTGCGCAAGGCGTATCTGGGGATCTAACGAGACGCTCCGAGACCTCGCCGCTGCAGACCTCACGGGTCTTCAAGCCCCGTGAGGTCTTTTGTATGGAGGGTGCATTTCAGAGGGGGGGGCAAACATTATGTTGGATTGCACTGGCGAGATTGCCAGAATAGCCTGATACTGTTTCGCTGTGCCAATGCCCCAGTGGCTGACACGGGTACGCTACTGACCCCCTCATCCCCTAACCCCTTCTCCCCCGCTTCGCGGAGGAGAAGGGGAAAAACTATTGGGGAGGTGCGCGGCGGCAAAGCCGCCGCGCACCTCCCCTTAAACGTGCGCCCCCTCCCAGCTTTGCTGGGAGGGGGCCGGGGGGCAGCGACTATTGTCGTATCGCAGACGCATGCAACACTCACATGGGGAAATACTCACTTCAATACAGTATCAGCCTATCTGGACGTGTCGGATTAGCCACTATACCTGAACACTTTCCAAATTCTGCCCCAGAACTGGAATGCACCCTTTATAAACCCGCGTTTCCCTTGCGGCGCGGATTATGTTAATCTGACTGCCACACTATGCGACTGCTCGAACACGAAGCGAAACAACTGTTGCAGGCGGCCGGCGTGGCCGTCCCGCGCGAGGTCGTCACGGCTGACCCCGTGGCCGCCGCCGCCTTTGCGCGCGAATTGGGCGCGCCCGTGGTCGTCAAGGCGCTGGTGCCGGTCGGCGGGCGCATGAAAGCCGGCGGCGTGCTGTTTGCCGAAACGTCGGATGCGGCTGCCGATGCGGCGCGCGGTCTGATCGGCACGACGCTGCGCGGCTATCTCGTCGAGCGCGTCTCGGTACAGGAGCAGGTGGCCGAGGGCGGCGTATTCTACCTGGCCGCGACGTACGATCCAACTGCGCGGCGAGCCGTGCTGCTGGCCTCCAACGGCGGCGGCGTGGACATCGAAGACAGCCACGGCATGTACCGGCAGTCGCTCGACCTGTCGCAGCCGTACCCGCACTTCCGGGCGCGCGAGCTGGCGTCGCACCTGGTCGCCGGTCGGGAAGACGCGCCGGCCTTGCTGGGGCCGTTGACCGAGGTGGTGCGCGCGCTCGTGCGCGTGTTCACGGAAAACGATGCCCTGCTGGTGGAGATCAACCCGCTGTTGATCGCGCCGAGCGTGCGCTGCGTGGCCGCCGACGCGCATATTGAACTCGACGATGACGCCCTGTTCCGGCATCGCGACCTGGCGATGCGCTTCGGACTGGCGGGGCGCGGCGAGCGGGTGCGCACGCCGCTGGAGCAGCGCGCGGCGGAGATTGACGGCGCCGACCATCGTGGCGTGGCCGGTCGGGTCGTGGAGTTCGACGGCGATCTTGCGCTCCTGATCGGCGGCGGCGGCGCGAGCCTGACCACGTTTGACGCCATCCTCGATGCGGGAGGCAAGCCGGCGAACTACTGCGAGATCGGCGGCAACCCGTCGGTCTGGAAAATCGCGGAACTGACGAAGTTGCTGCTGGGCAAGCCGGGTGTGACGCGCCGGGCTGTGATCATGAACGTCGTCAACAACACGCGCGCCGATATGGTGGCGCGCGGCGTGATCAAGGGCGTGCTGGAATACGGCCGTGACCCCGCGCAGGTGATCGCGGCGTTTCGCATTCCGGGCTCGTGGGAAGAAGAGGGAAACCTGATTCTGGACGCGTACGGCGTAAAGCACTTCGGCCGCGAACTATCGTTGAGCGACGTCGCCGAGCGCGTCGTGCGCGGCGGCTAGGCGCGGCGGATGCGCCTGATTTCAACCGGCGGCGTCAGCCGCTGCTCTTCGCACGGCGACTGCTGGATGCGCCGCACGACGTCCATGCCGGCCGTCACGATGCCGAACGCGGCGAAGCCCTGGCCGTCCGGGTTGCGGCGCCCGCCGAAGTCGAGCTCCGGCTGGTCGCCGATGCAGATGAAGAAGTCGGCCAGCGCCGAATCCGGCGTCGAGCGCGCCATCGAGATGGCGCTGTCGACGTGGCGCAGACCGGTCACGCTCGTGCGTTCCATTGGAATCGGCTCGAACTTCGCCGACTCGCGCTCCGGGGCCACGCCGGCCTGAATCACTTCGATCTTGACGTCGTTGTTCGGCTGGTTGTCTGGCTTGACGGTGCGGTGCACGCGCCCGCCATCGTAGAACCCGCCGTCTACGTAGCGCAGGAAATTGGCGACGGTGCCCGGCGCACGCGCGGCGTCCAGAGCAACGCGAATCTCGCCCAGCGCAGTTTCGATAACGACATCGATTGTGTCTGTCATGTGAAGCACTCCACCAATGAGATGCGGGGATTATACCAAATTGACCGGCGAGCGGGGATATGTCTGAACCGCTAGTTGTGACGCTCGACGTCGGCACGTCGTCGGTGCGGGCGCTGGCGTTCGATGCGCGCGGCATCGCCGTGCCGGGCGCGGTCTCGCACCTGCCGCATGCGCCGCGCACGACGGTCGACGGCGGCGTCGAGTTCGATGCGCCGGAGGTGCTGGCACGCTGCAACCACGCCATGGATGCGATGCACGCCCGGCTGTTGCGCGATGGGCGGGCGGTCGTCGCCGTGGCGATGGACACATTGGTCGGCAACCTGCTGGCGCTCGACGCGGACGGCGCGCCGCTGACGCCGGTGTTTACCTATGCCGACACGCGCGCCGCCGCAAGCGTCGCCGCGCTGCATCGCGCGCTCGATTCGGCGGCGATGTATCACCAGACCGGCGTGCCGCTGCATTCGGCTTACTGGCCGGCGCAGATGCGCCGGCTGCGCGACAGCCGCCCGGACGTGGCAGCGAGCGCCACACGCTGGCTTACGCTCGGCGATTATCTGGCGGCGCAATGGACCGGCCGGCATGCGTGCAGCTATTCCGTTGCCTCATGGACGGGCATGCTCGACCGCTTCGCACTGGACTGGCACAGCGGGTTGCTCGATGCGCTGGGCATTCGCCGCGAGCAACTGTCGCCGCTGGTCGCCGCCCGTGATACGCAGGCGGGTATGCTGGGAGCCTATGCCGCGCGCTGGCCGCTATTCAAGGACGCGCGCTGGTTTCCGGCGGTCGGTGATGGCGCGGCGGCCAATATCGGCAGCGGCTGCATCGACGAAACGAGCCTGGCGGTCACCATCGGCACCAGCTCGGCGGTGCGCGTGGTCGTGCCCGGCACGCCGGATGCGATTCCGCCCGGTCTCTGGTGCTACCGGGTGGATGAATCGCGCTCGCTGCTGGGCGGCGCGCTGAGCGAAGGCGGCAGTATTGCGTCGTGGCTGCGCGACGTGCTGGGCGATGCGGCGCCGGACGAGGCGGAACTGGCCGACGCCGTGCTCGACAGCCGCGCGCCGGTCTGTCTGCCGCTGCTGGCCGGGGAGCGCGCGCCCGGCTGGCATGCCGAGGCACGCGGGACGCTCGGCGGTTTGAGCCTGCGCACCACGCCGGCCGAGATCATGCTGGCGGGATTGGAAGGGGTGGCATTGCGGCTCGGACAGATCGCGAACCTGCTAGCGCCTGCCGTACCCGGCGTTAGGCGCGTCGTCGGCAGCGGCGGCGGCCTGCTGGGTTCGCGGCTCTGGCGACAGATCGTGGCCGATGTGCTTGGGCGGCCGCTGGTAGCGTCGGCCGAAGCGGAAGCGACCAGTCGCGGGGCCGCGCTGCTGGCGCTGGAGTCGCTCGGCACGCTGTCGCTCGCTGCGACAGCGTTCGGTTTTGGCGATACGAGCGTGCCCGATCCGGCCCGGCATGCCGCCTATGGCGAGGCCGCGCTCCGGCAGATGACGCTGTACCGGCAGACGGTCAGCGATGCGCCTTTCGCGCCATAGAGTATGCGTCCACGAAGGGACACGAAGGAATAATATCCGCGAATAACGCGAATATGCACGAATAATACGGATTCGACTTGAAAGAGTCCCCGTGACCTTGTCATGCTGAGCGCGAAGGCAACACCTTTGGCTAATTGCTGGTCGTGCGCGCGAAGCATCTCAATCGGCGGTCGGCTATGACGTCACGGATTTCAGGTCCTTCGCGCGCGTGATTCAATGGACGTGCTGGCTGCTGCCTTCGCGCTCAGGATGACAGTGATTGACTCGAGTCTACCTGTGATCGACTGGGACACGGTCAAGTCGAACCACTATAACTATAAGGGTCTGGTATCGCTTGGGCGCCAATCAAAACGTAGCGCTTCTAGCGGGGCAGATTCGCTTTATTCACGGATCGTAACCTTGCATTCGGGGGAGAATCATGAAAATAGCGATTGGCGGCGACCACGCCGGGTTTGAACTCAAGCAGGCGATCGCCAAAGAGTTGCGCCAGGCCGGGCATGACGTGCTCGACGTCGGCACGCACGACCTGACGCCGAGCGACTACCCGGATTTTGCACGGCTGGTGGGCGAGGCGCTGCAACAGGGCACCGCCGAACGAGGTATCGTGATCTGCGGCAGCGGCGTCGGCGCGTGCATCGCTGCTAACAAGATGCGCGGCGTGCGTGCGGCCCTGATCGCGGACGTGTATTCGGCGCACCAGGGTGTCGAGCACGATGACATGAATGCAATCTGTCTCGGCTCGCGCGTGATCGGCCCGGCGCTGGCCTCGGAGATTGTGCGCGCCTTCGTCGGTGCGACGTTCCAGCGCGAAGAGCGTTTTGTGCGGCGCCTGAACAAGGTGCTGGCGATCGAAAACAGTCAATAACGCAGGTGCGGAGGCATCGCTTTGGGCAACCCATTGTTGGAACTGAAAGCGCAGGGCCAGTCGGTCTGGCTGGACTACATCCGTCGCGATCTGATTACGTCGGGAGAGCTTCAGCGGCTAATCGATGGCGACGGCGTGGCGGGCGTCACGTCGAACCCCTCGATCTTCGAGAAGGCAATCACGAGCAGCGCCGACTACGACCCGGTGATCAAGCGCACGGCCGGCCAACCGGCGACGGCAATCTTCGATGCACTGGCGATTGATGATGTGCGGGCAGCCTGTGACGTGTTCGCGCCGGTGTACGTGCAGACCGGCGGCGGCGATGGTTACGTCAGTCTCGAGGTGCCGGCCAGCCTGGCGTACGACACGACGGGCACGATAAGCGCCGCCCGCCGCTTCTGGGAGGCGGTCGCACGTCCCAATGTGATGATCAAAATTCCGGCCACGGCTGCGGGCGTGCCCGCCATTGAGGAATCGCTGGCGGCCGGCATCAATATCAATATAACGCTGATCTTCTCGCTGGAGCGCTACAAGCAGGTGGCCGAGGCGCACCAGCGTGCTCTGGAGCGCCGTGTGGAGCAAGGGCAGCCGGTCGACCGGCTGGCGTCGGTCGCGTCGTTCTTTGTCAGTCGCGTGGACTCACTGATCGACAAACAGCTAACTGATAAGGCTCAGACCGCCGATGCCGATACGGCGAAGCGGCTGCGCGCTCTGCAGGGGAAGATCGCGATCGCCAATTCGCGGCTGGCGTACTGGCATTTCCAGCAGTTGACGCAGGGTGAGCGGTTCCGCGCGTTGGCGGTGCGCGGCGCGTGCCCGCAGCGGCTGCTGTGGGCCAGCACCAGCACCAAGAATCCGCAGTATCCCGACACCTACTACGTGGACGAGTTGATCGGACCGCAGACGGTCAACACGATCCCGCCCGACACGCTCAAGCTGTTCCGTGAACACGGTCGCGTGCGTGCGTCGCTGGCTGAGGACGTGAGCGGCGCGCAGGCGGCGATCGACAGCCTGGCCGCGCTCGGCATCGACCTGGCGGCCGCGACCGACCAGTTGGAGCATGAGGGCGTCAAGCTGTTCGACGACGCGTACAACAAGTTGCTGCGCGCCATTGAGGTCAAGGCTGGCGGACGCCAGTAAACTCGAACCGACAGGGGAGGCCACAATGCCGGATACCTCATTGACCAACTTGCAGATCGCCGAACTGCTCGACCAGATCGGCGATATCCTCGACTTGCAGGGCGAGATCGTCTTCAAGGTTGCGGCGTACCGGCGCGCAGCCGAGTCGATTCGCCACCTGAACCAGGACCTGCGCGACATCTGGCAGAACGATGCCAAGAACCTGCGGACGATTGGCGGCGTCGGCGAGGCAATTGCGCTCAAGCTCGACGAGCTCCTGCGCACCGGCGAGTTGGCCTACTACCGCGAGGTGTCGGCCGAGGTGCCGGCGGGCGTGCTGGCGATGCTGAAAGTGCCGGACGTGGGGCCGAAGACCGCGCTGCGGCTCTGGAAAGACCTCGGCGTCACCGATCTGGACGGCCTGCGCCGCGCGATTGCCGAGGGCAAGGTGCGGAACCTGAAGGGCATGGGCGAGAAGTCCGAGGCGAAGATCCTGGCCGGGCTGGACGCGCTCTCGCGCAAGACCACGCGTCGCCGCATCTCCGAGGTGGATCCGTTTGCGCAGGCTCTGCTGGCGGCCGTGCAGGACGCCTGCGGCACGGCGATCCGGCAGATCACGTTCGCCGGGTCGCTGCGCCGCCGCCGCTCGACGATCGGCGATCTCGACCTGCTGGCCAGCGCCGATCCGGCGGCGCACGAGCGCATCCTGGCGGCGTTCGTAAAGCTGCCGCATGTGCAGACGATCAACGACCACGGCACGACCAAGGCGTCGATCATTGCGCGCAACGGCATGCAGGTGGACCTGCGCGTGCTGGAGCCGAAGCACTGGGGCTGCGCGCTGGTGTACTTCACCGGCAGCAAAGAGCACAACATCGCCGTGCGCGGCCTGGCACAGGATCGCGGCCTGTCGCTCAACGAGTACCGCTTCGCGAAGGGACGCAAAGAGATATTCTGCGAGAGCGAGGAAGCGGTGTACGAGACGGTCGGCTTGCCGTGGATTCCGCCGGAGCTGCGCGAGGCAGCCGGCGAGATCGAGGCGGCGCGCGAGGGACGCCTGCCGGTGCTGATCGAGCGCGGCGACCTGAAGGGCGACCTGCAGACGCACTCGACCTGGAGCGACGGCGCACTGTCGATCGAGGAGATGGCGCGCGCGGCCAAGGCGCGCGGGCTTAAGTACCTGGCGGTCACCGATCACAGCAGCGGCCTCGGCGTCACGCGCGGCGTGGACGCGGCGCGCATCAAGCGCCAGTGGAAAGAGATCGACGCGGTCAACACCAAGCTGAGCGGTTTCACGGTGCTCAAAGGGCTGGAGCTGGAAATCAAAGCGGACGGTTCACTCGACATGCCGGACGAGATCCTGGCGCAGCTCGACATCTGCCTGGCCTCGACGCACACGGCGCAGAAGCAGCCGAAGGAGAAGATCACCGCGCGTGTGCTCAAAGCGATGCATCACCCGTACGTGGACGCCATCGCCCACCCGAGCGGGCGGCTGATCGGCGAGCGCGAAGCCAGCGCGCTGGACATCGCCGAGGCGATGCGCGCGGCGCAGGAGACCGGCACGCTGCTTGAACTCGACGGCGCGCCCGAACGCATGGACCTCGACGAGACGCACCTGCGCCGCCTGAAGGAACTGGGCCTGAAGACGATTCTCGACAGCGACGCGCACCACCCCGACGCCTTCAACGGGCTCGACTACGGCATCGGCAACGCGCGGCGCGGCTGGCTGGAGGCGGGCGACGTGCTGAACACGCTGCCGTGGAGCCGCGCGCGCAAGCACCTCAAGCGGAACCGCCGGTGAGTCGCGCGCACGTCGAGATGACCGCCTGCTATACCTGTGACCTGTGCGGCGCGGAGGCCGGGCGGATCGAGATGCGGCCCGATGGCGATGCGCGGGTTGCCGTGACCATCACCGGCATCGTGGGCGTCACACAGACGTGGCTGGCCGCCGCCGACGCGCCACAGGTCGCCGTCGCGCTGTACGGCACGGTGCGCGCGCTGTATCATTACAACGACGAGTGGGCGTCGTTCTTCTGCCCGGAGTGCGAGCGCATCTACTGCGCGAAGCACTGGCGCACCGAAGTCATTTTTGAGGATGACCCGTTCCCCGCGTGGTATGACTGCACGTACGGCACCTGCCCGGAAGGGCACCGCCGCATGGTGGACGACTGAGGCGGGTGCCCGCGTATTGGCGTCCCCTGAGAATGCCATGTCGCCGCGGCGACGTGCGTGCGGACAGAAACTGGTGGCCGGATTGCCAACCCGTCATGCCGGCGACGTTGCCCGCTGGCTTCGGGCCAGCGGGCGGTTAACGTTCAGCGGCGTGAGGCCGCTGAACACCGCCGGCATCCAGCGGTGCTGCCCCTGGGCCCCGGCTCCCATGGAAATAGGCAACTCTAGGCGTAGGGCCAGGTCTTTGACCTGGCCAACCGGATGGGTCAAAGACCCGTCCCTACACCGACACGGCCATTTCCATGCGCGAGTGTGCGTCCCTGGCGCATCACCAACTTTCGCCGGGGCGACAACGGGTGACGCCTGGGTGACGAATGCAGCGAAGTTTCTGGACACCCTGTCGAAGGGGCGTGCCAAGTGGCGTATGCGCTTCGACCCCGTCTGCGACTCGCCCCGCGCCGTTGGCGGGGGTGGGCGGTGCGGCAAGCTCAGCGCCCGCTCCGAGGGCGGTCGCTCTGCCTTATCGTCCCTACGGGCGGGGCGGCTTGCGAATCAACCCGCGATAGATGCCCGGCGTAGAGTCCTCAATGAGCGTGGCGCCGACCGCCTTCGCGTAGAACTCCGCCGGGCCGACTGCGCCGATGATGGCATAGCCGTAGCCCTCGGCGCGCATCGCCTGCAGCGCGGCAACCAGCAGCGCGCGCCCCACGCCGCGCCCGCGCTCATCCGGCGCCACGCCGGTCGGCCCGAAGAAGCCTTTCATGGTGGCGTCGTAGCACGCGAAGCCGAGCAATCGCCCATCCTGCACGGCGATGAAGCAGGCGACCGGCGCGCGCGCGAACGCCGTTTCGCACTCGCTGACCCAGTAGTCAGAGAACTGCTCGCGCACCCACAGTGTGACGATCCACTTTTCAGGCGCCAGTGCGCGACGCACGTCCACCGCGAGGGATGCAAGGCGATCCGCGTCAGCGTTGCCGGCGGGCAGATCATACAGCTTGACGAGCATGTCGGGCATGGCGTGTCTCTCCGTGCCTTGTGGTGCGGCTCCGATGTGCATGGTGATGGAGCGACGCGAACATTGATGGACCGATTGTGCCAGCGGCGCGCCCGTTCCGCAAAAATGAACATCCGTGCGGTCGTCCGGGCGCATGCGAAGAACATCCGATCGCAAGGTTATGTAAAGCTGAGTTGCGGTTTCAAGTACCTAGGACAATTATGCGCGCAAAACATGATTTGACGGAAGCACGCAGATGTGATTAAATACCGCCAATCGCGGGAGGAGTACCTGAGTACTCTGTGCTTACACGAAACCTCATTTTCGGCACGTGACACGCATGTCTTTTTCGCCGTCTGCACGCCAAGTCATCCTCAATCCCAGCCGAGTGTCGCTGTATTGTCCCTGCGAGCGTTCCGCGCCGTCGTTCTCGAGTTCGCGCTCATGCCTGTTGAAGGAGAGTCCCGATGCTTCGGTACACTATTGAGCGGTTCCTGTATTTGATTCCGACGTTGCTGGTGATGTCGCTGATCGTCTTCCTGATCATGCACGCGACGCCGGGCAGCCCGCTGGATCCGATGGCGGCCAACGCGAACCCGTTAACGGCGGAGGCCCAGAAGCGTCTGTACGAGGCGTACGGCCTGGACAAGCCGCTGTACGAGCAGTATGGGATCTACATTTGGAAGGTGATTCACCTCGATTTCGGCGTCTCCTACGTGCAGCGCGATCGCGAAGTGTCGGCGATCATCGCCAACACGTTCCCCATTTCGCTGACGCTCGGATTCATCGCGTTCGTCGTCTCCATCGTGTTTGGACTGGCGCTGGGCATTATCGCGGCGATGCGCCAGAACACGTGGATCGACTATTTATCCTCAACGATTGCGATGCTCACGGTCAGCACCCCGAATTTTGTGATTGGCATCACCCTGATCGTGATCTTCTCCATTACTCTGCAGTGGCTGCCGATCGCGATGTCAGTTAGCGGTGATTTCGACTTCTGGAGCCTGGAGTACTGGGCCAAGAACTGGCAGTTCTGGGTGCTGCCGACGACGGTGTTGGCGTTCTTCGAACTGGCGACGATTGCGCGTTACACGCGGGCCAGCATGATCGAGGTCATCCGCTCGGACTTTGTGCGCACGGCGCGCGCCAAGGGCCTGTTGGAGGGCGCGGTAGTGATGCGGCACGTCCTGAAGAACGCGCTGATCCCAGTCGCGACGATCCTGGGCCCGCTATTTGCGGCTATCGGTACCGGCACGTTCGTGGTTGAGACGTTGTTCAGCATTCCAGGCATGGGCAAGTTCTTCGTAACGAGCATGACCGGGCGCGACTACAACATGATCATGGCGGTGATCCTGATCTACGGCGCGTTTCTTGCCGTCATGAATATCCTCGTCGACCTGGTGTACGGGTTCCTCGACCCGCGCATTCGCTACAACTAACCCGGCATGCGTCTTTGCGGCACAACCAAGAGGATGGAATGAGCGTACAGACCAAATCGAAGTCGCAGAACCCGCAGGTCATCATCGATGAGGAGCTCGGCGAAATCCTGGCCGTGCGGCCGACCAGCCTGTGGCGGGATGCCTATTTCCGGCTGGTCCGCAACAAGCTGGCGATCCTGGGCATGCTGTTTGTGATTCTGATGATCGTGTTTGCCATCGTGGCCGACGCCTACCCCAAAGCGT
The DNA here is from genome assembly GCA_016235055.1 of Chloroflexota bacterium. Lineage (NCBI taxonomy): Bacteria > Bacillati > Chloroflexota > Chloroflexota bacterium. The sequence continues at coordinate 70,864 of JACRMK010000004.1, forward strand.
ATGATAAGCAGGCGCTGACTTATGCCTCCGTGCCGCCCGGCGAAGCCGGTTTCGTGATGGGCGCCGATTACCTCGGGCGCGATATGCTGAGCCGCCTACTGAAAGGGGCGCAGGTGTCGTTGATGGTCGGTCTCGGCGCGCAGGTCATTGTGCTCCTGATCGGCATCCCGGTCGGCATGTTCGCCGGCTACTACGGCGGGCGCACCGACATGCTCCTGATGCGCGTCGTCGACATCATGTACGCGTTTCCGCAGTTGCTGTTTGTGATTCTGCTCACGTCGATGATGGGCGCGGACCTGCGGAACATCTTCATCGCCATCGGCTTAACCGGGTGGGTGGGCCTGGCGCGGCAGGTGCGCGCCCAGGTGCTGTCGCTGCGCGAGCGCGAGTACGTCAAGGCGGCGCGCGTGGCCGGCGCCAGCGGCCCGTACATCATCGTGCGCCACCTGATTCCGAACACGATGACGATCATCATCGTCGCGCTGACGTTCGGCATCCCGCTGGCGATCTTCACGGAATCCACGCTCTCGTACCTCGGCCTCGGCATCAAGCCGCCGCTGCCGTCGTGGGGGCAGATGGTCGGCGAATACCAGCAGTATATCCGCACCGACCTGCACATGGTGCTGTCGCCGGCGCTGGCGCTCGGCCTGACCATGCTCGGCTTTACCTTCTTTGGCGATGGCCTGCGCGACGCGCTCGACCCGCGCATGAACCGCTAGGCGCGGCAAACTCCCCGCCAGGCCCGGACGACTATGACACAACAAAACACAAAACCGATCCTCGAGGTCGACAATCTGCGCACCCACTTCTTCACCCGCAATGGCGTGGTGAAGGCGGTGGACGGCATCTCGTTCAAGATGCACGAAGGCGAAACGCTGGGCATCGTGGGCGAGAGCGGCTGCGGCAAGTCGATCACCGCGCTGTCGCTCATGAAGCTGATCCCGCATCCCGGCAAGGTGGTGACCGGCAACATCCACTTGCAGACCGACTCCGGCATGGTCGATGTGACGCAGATCTCCGACCGCCAGATGGCGGATATCCGCGGTAACAAGATCGCCATGATCTTTCAGGAACCGATGACGTCGCTCAACCCGGTGCTGACCATCGGCTACCAGTTGACCGAACCGCTCAAGCTGCACCTAGACATGAACGACGAACAGGCGCGCAAACAGGCCGTTGACCTGTTGAAGCGCGTCGGCATCCCGGCGGCGTCGGATCGGCTGGGCGATTACCCGCACCAGTTCTCGGGCGGTATGCGCCAGCGCGTGATGGTCGCCATGGCGATTGCCTGCACGCCGCTGCTGCTGCTCGCCGACGAGCCGACGACCGCGCTCGACGTGACGATCCAGGCGCAGATCCTCGACCTGATTCGCAAGATGAACACCGATCTGGGCGTGGGCGTCGTGCTGATCACGCACGACCTCGGCGTCGTGGCCGACCTGTGCCAGCGCGTGATTGTCATGTACGCCGGCCAGATCATCGAAGAAGCGCCGATCGACGACATCTTCAACCGCCCGGCGCATCACTACACGATCGGCCTGCTGCGCTCGGTGCCGAAACTCGGCGTCAACGTCAAGGAACGACTCATCCCCATGAAAGGCCTGCCGCCCGACCTGCTGAACCCGCCGGCCGGCTGCCGCTTCTACGCGCGCTGTCCGGCGCGCCAGGAGAAGTGCAAAGAGCAGCCGCCGCTGACGCGCGTCAGCGCGCAGCATCAGGTAGCCTGCTGGTTCCCGCAGGAGCGACCCGCATGACGACCAACACCAGCGATCCGACCAAGGTACTGCTGTCCGTGCGCGGTCTGAAGAAGTATTTCAAGATCGGCGGCGGCATGATTTTCGACCGCCAGGGACGCACCCTGAAGGCGGTCGACGACGTCACGTTTGACGTATTTGAAGGCGAGACGTTCGGCCTGGTGGGCGAGTCGGGCTGCGGCAAGACCACGCTCGGACAGTCGATCGTCCGCCTGTACGAGCCGACCGACGGGCAAATCATCCTGAACGGCCAGGACATCGCCAAGCTGGGCGATGAGGCGCTGCGGCCGCTGCGGCGCAATATGCAGATGATCTTCCAGGACCCGGCGTCGAGCCTCGACCCGCGCATGACGGTCGGCGATATCATCGGCGAGCCGCTCGACGTGTTCCGGGTCGGCACGAAGTCCGAGCAGAAACAGCGCGTGCAGGACCTGCTCAAGGTCGTCGGCCTGAACCCGTTCTTCGTCAACCGCTACCCGCACGAGTTCAGCGGCGGCCAGCGCCAGCGCATCGGCATTGCGCGCGCCCTGGCGCTGAACCCGCGCCTGATCATCTGCGACGAGGCCGTCTCGGCGCTCGACGTGTCGGTGCAGGCGCAGGTGCTGAACCTGCTCAGGGACCTGCAGGCGCAGTTCGGGTTGACCTATATCTTCGTCGCGCACAACCTGGCGGTGGTGGCGCACATCAGCGACCGGATCGGCGTCATGTACCTGGGGCGCCTGGTCGAGATGGGCACGACGTCCGAGATTTACGACACGCCCAAGCACCCATACACGCAGGCGCTACTGACGGCGATTCCGGTGCCGACGGTCGGCGCCAAGAAGCGTCAGCGCATCATACTGCAGGGCGACGTGCCAAGCCCGCTCAACCCGCCCAGCGGCTGCCCGTTCCACCCGCGCTGCCCGATCGCCAACCTGCCGCGCTGCGCGACGGAGATCCCGGTCTTCGAGGAAAAGTCAAAAGGGCACTGGGCGGCCTGTCACTACACGAACTAGAACTCATCGCGGGATCGGCGCCACCGGTCTCGAGGACTAAAGCCGGACGAGAATGCTGAAGGAGGTGATGTAAGTTCGCGATTGCGATCGCATTGACTTTGTACAGGCACGGTGTTCCAAACAGAAGCACACACTGACTCTCAACCCTGGAGGAGAGAATGTCCGAAAAGAACTGGGCAAATGACCTGGATCAGGTCAGGCAATTTGAAGAACGCGCCTTGAGCGCGGGCATGAACCGCCGCACGTTCCTGAAGATCCTGGCGGCGGCCGGTGCGAGCAGCGCCATCCTCGCTGCTTGCGGCGGCCCGACGACCGCGCCGACCATGGCGCCGGTGGCGCCGACCGCGGCCGGCCCCGCGGCCACGACCGCTCCCGCGGTGGCGACCGCAACCAGCGCGCCGAAGCCGACGACGGCCGCGACGACCGCCGCCGTGCAGCCGCCCGCCGGCGGGAAGGTGCCGGATGCGGAGCAGGTCTTCCGCGACGGCTCCTACATGCCGGCCGAGCCGGCCAGCATGGACTTCAACGGCAACCTGTACTGCGCCGGTTTGACCGAGATCTGGGCCGGCCTGCTGAACTTCAACTTCGACTACAAGCCGCAGCCGTACCTCGCCACGTTCACCCAGAAGGACAACGTGTTCACGTTCACGATGAAGGACGGTGTGAAGTGGACCAACGGCGACCCGGTGACCGCCAAGGACTTCGAGTGGTCATGGATTCGCATGCTGCATCCGGGCACCAAGGCGCCGTACTCGTCGCTGCTGTACGATGTCAAGGGCGCCGAAGCGTTCAACAACCGCAAAGACCTGAAGGGCACGCAGGCCGAGATCGAAGCGGCGAACAAGGAAGTCGGCATCGTGGCGACCGACGCCAAGACGCTGGTCGTCACGTTGAACGGCCCCTACGGCTACTTCCCGACGATCGTCGCCTACATCGCCGCGCTGCCGAACCACCGCGCGACGCTGGAGAAGACGGGCGAAGTGTTTGGCGACGCGGTGAAGGCGTCCGAGCCGGCCGTCATCACGACCAACGGCCCCTTCAAGCTGACCAAATGGACGCACGAGAAGGTGATTGAGATGGAGCGCTGGGACGGCTGGACGGCCGGACCCAAGCCGACGATCCGCAAGGTCATCTACCCGGTCATCGCCGACACGCAGGAACTGGCGTCGTACGAGAAGAACGAAGTCGACCGCGCCAATGTCCAGCCGGCGGAGATCAAGCGCGTGAAGGCCGACGCGAAGCTGAGCAAGGAACTGATCACCTATTCGGGCACCGGCGTGTTCTACCTCGTGCCGAACCCGAACATGAAGCCGTTCGACGTCAAGGGCGTCCGCCGCGCGATCAACCACGCGATCGACCGCGCCGCGATCGTCAAGAGCGTCCTGCAGGACGTCGGCAAGATTTCGTACACCTTCGACGGGCCCGACCTGCCGCACTACGTCGATCCGGCGAAGTATCCGAAAATTGTCGAACTGTGCAAGTTCGATCCGAAGCTGGCGATGGACGAACTGAAGGGCACGCCGTACGAAGGCGGCAAGAACTGGCCGGCGATTAAGCTGTCGTATCGCACGGGCGAAGAGCGCATCGGCTCGACACAGGCGGTGCAGGCGATCCAGGCGATGTTGAAGGACAACCTCAACATGAGCGTGGAGCTCGACCCGGCCGAGCAGAAGGTGTTCCGCCCGAACATGTGGGACCACAAGCAGCAGTTCACGTGGATACGCTGGTACTCAGACTACCCGGACTCGAACAACAACCTGTATCAGGTTTGGTACTCGGGCTCGGGCGCGTCGGGTCACCGCCACGACTTCGCGAACCCGGCGTTCGATAAGCTCGTGACCGACGCGAAGGTCGGCACCCTGGATGAGCGCACCGCGAAGTACGCGCAGGCGGAACTGGTCGGTCTCGAAGACGGCTACGCGACGTATGTGTATTACCTGTACTCGTCGCGCACGTACAAACCGTGGGTCGGCGGCGTTCCGAAGAACTCCCGCGGCGAAATCGTGCAGGATGTGAATATCTTCTTCGCCATGCCTGAGACGCTGTTCATTCAGGAAGCGGAAGGCCGGCCGAAGCTGTCCTAGTTTCAAAAACATCGTCGCCGGGTGCTGTTTGACCTGGTTACAACCTGAACGACACACGCGGGGCCGTAAGGCCCCGCGTGTGTTTTTTTGCGCAGTGTGACAACGCATCTGAAAAGGCATGCATGTGGAGCGTCCCGCGCCATTCGACGGCGCTTGGTGGCGCTAAGGATGCGCTCCGATTGGCGTCAAGTAATCATGGAATAGCCCTACTCACCAAATAGCCGCTTTTGCCCGCTCGGAGTATAATCGTTGCAATTCCCCGAACCTGGCTGATGGATCCCTCAAGGAGAGTTCACATGGACCAAACTGCGGACGTCGTCGTGATTGGCGGCGGCATGCTCGGATGTTCTACAGCCGTGCAGTTGGCACTGAAGGGCGCAAAGCGTATTGTGCTGCTGGAGAAGGGCGCACAGGTCGCCGTCGGCGCGAGCGGCGCGAGCGGCGGGCTGGTGCGCATGCACTATACCGTCCCGGCGGCCGTAAGCCTCGCCTGGCGCAGCCTGCACCTGTGGCAGACCTGGAACGACTGGGTCGGCGCGCCGTCGCCGTTCGTCAACAGCGGCTTCGTGATGATTGTCGGCCACGGCGATGGCGACGTCCTGCGCGCCAACGTGCGTATGATGCAGGGACTGGGCGTGGATACAGAGGTCATCTCGGTTGACGACTTGCGTGCGCTGATACCGGGCATCTACACCGATGACATTGGCGGCGTATCGTACGAACCGCAAAGTGGCTATGCCTATCCGGTGGACGCGACGCAGGGGTTGGCCAATCGCGCGCGCGCGCTCGGTGTCGAGATCAAGTTTAACACAGCGGCAACGCGCATCCGCACACAGTCGGGGCGCGTGAGCGGCGTCGAGACGAGCGCCGGCGTCATCACCACGCCCTCGGTTGTACTGGCCGCCGGCGCGTGGGCCGGCAGACTGGCGCAGACGGCCGGCGTCACGCTCCCGCTGACGCCGAGGCGCGGCATGGCGGCTAACAGCGGCTGGCCCTCGGGCATGGGACGCCATCCGGTCATTATTGACCGTGCGTTGGGGATGTACACGCGCAACGATCGCAATCAGCGCAACCTGTTCGGCATCGAGCCGGCGTTGCCGGTTGAGCCTGATGCGCCCGACGCGTTCGAATTGGAAGCTGGCAGAATGGAGCCCGCGCTCGCCGTCATCAAGCGGCGACTACCGCGCATGGCGCTCTCCAGCGACCCCACCGGGTGGGCCGCGCCGGAAGCTTACACTCCGGACGGGCAGGTCCTCCTCGGGTTGGCACCTGGCGTGAGCGGCCTCTACCTCGCGACGGGTGGCAGCCTGACTAGCTTCAAGACCGCGCCGGCCATTGGCGAAGCGGTGGCGGAGCTGCTGCTCGAAGGGCAAAGCAAGCACGTGGATAGCACGCTGTTCCGCGCGACCCGCTTTGCGGAAGGCAAACTGCTGACTGGAGAGCACGAATACGCGTCGACCATGGCCGGGGACGAAGGAAAGCAGTCGCCCGGCTAACATCCTTGGCATCAATCGCTCTCAGACCTGTCTGGTCGAACCGATCGGTCGGGCTGGACGCACAATTTGGCGCGCACGTCTCATGGTCCAATGATGAGTACACCATGTGAAGGAGGTGATACAGAGCAAAGACTACAAGCCCCTTCCAGCAGGTGAGTTGGCCGATACGCAGTTCGAATGCAGCGCTTTAGGAGGAGAGAATGCCAAACAACGATTGGGTCAACGACCCAGAGCAAGTCAAGTTGTTCCAGGCCCGTGCCGAGTCCGGCGGTATGAACCGCCGCACGTTCCTGAAGATCCTGGCGGCCGCCGGTGCGAGCAGCGCTATCCTGGCGGCTTGCGGCGGCCCGACGACCGCGCCGACCATGGCGCCGGTGGCGCCGACCACGGCGGGCACGGCCCCGACCGCAGCGCCTGCGGTAGCCACGCCGACCAAGCCCGCCGCGGTTGCGACCACCGCCGCCGTGCAGCCGCCCGCCGGCGGGAAGGTGCCGGATGCGGAGCAGGTCTTCCGCGACGGCTCCTACATGCCGGCCGAGCCGGCCAGCATGGACTTCAACGGTAACCTGTACTGCGCTGGCTGCACGGAGATCTGGGCCGGCCTGCTGAACTTCGACTTCGACTACAAGCCGCAGCCGTACCTCGCCACGTACGTCCAGAAGGACAACGTCTTTACCTTCACGATGAAGGACGGCGTGAAGTGGACGAATGGCGACCCGGTGACGGCGAAAGATTTCGCTTGGTCGTGGGTCCGCATGCTGCACCCGGGCACCAAAGCGCCGTACTCGTCGCTGCTGTATGATGTCAAGGGCGCCGAGGCGTTCAACAACCGCAAGGATCTGAAGAGCACCAACGAGGAGATCGACAACGCGGACGTCGGCATCAAGGCTGTGGATGACAAGACGCTGGTCGTCACGCTGAACGGCCCCTACGGCTACTTCCCGACGATTGTCGCCTACATCGCCGCGCTGCCGAACCATCGCAAGACGGTTGAGAAGACGGGTGAAGTATTTGGCGATGCGGTGAAGGCGTCCGAGCCGGCCGTCATCACGAGCAACGGCCCGTTCAAGCTGACGCAGTGGGTGCACGAGAAGACGTTGACGATGGAGCGCTGGGACGGCTGGACGGCCGGACCCAAGCCGGCGATCCGCAAGGTCATCTACCCGGTCATCGCCGACGTGCAGGAACTGGCGTCGTACGAGAAGAACGAAGTCGACCGCGCCAATGTCCAGCCGGCGGAGATCAAGCGCGTGCGCGCCGACGCGAAGCTGAGCAAGGAACTGATCACCTTCTCGGGCAGCGGCGCGTTCTACCTTACCGGTAGCCCGCTCATGAAGCCGTTCGACAACAGGGGCGTCCGCCGTGCGCTCAACCATGCGATCGACCGCGCCGCGATCGTCAAGAACGTCCTGCAGGACGTCGGCAAGGTCGCCTATAGCTTCGACCCGCCGGACTTCCCGCACTACCTCGATCCCGCGAAGTATCCGAAAATCGTCGAGCTGACGAAGTTCGATCCGAAGCTGGCGATGGACGAGTTGAAGGGCACGCCGTACGAAGGCGGCAAGAACTGGCCGCCGATCAAGCTGTCGTATCGCACGGGCGAAGAGCGCATCGGCTCGACGCAGGCGGTGCAGGCGATCCAGGCGATGTTGAAGGACAACCTCAACATGAGCGTGGAACTTGACCCGGCCGAGCAGAAGGTGTTCCGCCCGAACATGTGGGACCACAAGCAGCAGTTCACGTGGGTGCGCTGGTACTCGGACTACCCGGACTCGAACAACAACCTGTACCAGAATTGGTATTCGGGTTCGGGCGCGTCGGGTCACCGCCATGACTTCAACAACAAAGACTTTGACAAGTTCGTGACCGAGGCGAAGGTTGGCACGCTGGCCGAGCGCACCGCGAAGTACGCGCAGGCTGAGATCCTGGGCCTCGAAGAAGGCTACGCGACGTACGTGTACTACCTGTACTCGGCGCGCACGTATAAGCCATGGGTCGGCGGTATTCCGAAGAACTCCCGCGGCGAAATCGTGCAGGACGTCAACATCTTCTTTGCCATGCCTGAGACGATATACATCCAGGAAGCGGAAGGCCGGCCGAAGCTGTCCTAGTTTCTAGAATACCGTCGCTGGGCGCTTTCTGACCTGGCGGCAATCTGAACGACCAACGCGGGGCCGTAAGGCCCCGCGGTTCTATTGACGGGTGACGGGCAGCGATGAGTGAACCGTGAACGAAAAACAGCGAACGGTAGTGCTGTTTTGTGATGAGTATGTCCCCAAGCGATTGTTGTATGTGTCAGCACGGTGTAGTATTCGCCGCCCTCCCCCGGCCCCCTCCCAGCGAAGCTGGGAGGGGGAGTAAGTCAAAGGGGATTGGCGCGGCGGCAAAGCCGCCGCGCCAATCCCCTTTAGCGTTTCCCCTTCTCCCCCGCAAGGCGGGGGAGAAGGGGCCGGGGGATGAGGGGGCGCACTTCAAGCACCTGTGCTTGCAACAGCTTTGAGGACATAGTCAAACAAAAACAGTATAGGCGGTGCGCCGACCGCGGCCGTCAATCATCGGCCCGGGGACATGCGGCCGCAAGCGCCGGTCGCGGAGACACGATCCGCCTAGCGCCACCGGCGGCGCAGCGCAGCGCGCGCGAACGCGCCGAGGACGCCGCCGACCGCCACAAACGGGCTGGCCGTCACGCACGAAAAGGCGGTGATGTACTGGGCGTTGTTGATGAAGGTGATGGTGTTGGGCACCAGATCCAGCATGGCGGGCAGGCTCAAGACATATACACTGACGGCGGCGCCGATGGCGATGCTCGCGCCAGCCACGACCAGCGCATCGCGCGTTGGCGCGACGACGAGGAAGCAGAGGGTGAAGACAATCGTCGTCCCAGCCATCAGGCCGCCCGTGTCGATATTCCAGCGCGAGAAGTCGCGCATCCACGGAGTGAACATGACTAAAATGGCGCCGAGCGCCAGTCCGAGCGCCGTGGCGGCCAGCACGCGATTGATCATGGCATTTCGAGGTTCAGCCGGTAGAGCAGATTGAAGTCGCTGAGCGGCGTCGTCACCTTGTAGCTGCCGGTCAGGGCCCACGGCTGCGGCTTGCCGTCCGCGCGCGCGCGCGCGTCGGCCAGCGCGGCCGGGATAACGACCAGATCGAGCGGCAGCTCCACAGTGGCGCCGGCGCCCACGGTCCGTTCGCCCAGCGCGTGGTACGTCTTGCCGACCGTGACGTTGCCGCTCCAGACGAACAACTCCAATTGGCTGATTTTCAGGTCGAGTGGCGAGCGATTCTGAATCTCGATGACAGCCGCGCCGTCGGCGCGCTCCGTGGGCGGCACAAAGCGCACGACGCGCCAGCGCAGGTCGCGCAGCGAGCGGATCGACGCGACGTAATCGCCGCCGACCTGCGTCAGCGCGAACAGGCTGCCGGCGCCGAGCAGCAGCCAGAAGCCAAAGGCCAGCCAGTCCGAACGCGTGCTCACGATCGCGGGGCAACCGGCACCGTCGACGCGCAGCGAAAGCCGACGGCGACGTACATGTAGTCGGGGTTCTGCGGGTAGCGGTGGGCGCTCCGGTAATGATCCTCGAAGTAGCTGCCGAATCCGCCGCCGCGCAGCACGCGCTGGCCGGGCGCAGCCGGATCGTTGCGGCCGTCGCCGGCCGCATAGGGGTATGGCTTGTAGAGGCTGGCGGTCCATTCCCAGACGTTGCCGGCCAGATCCTGCGCGCCATACGGGCTGTCGCCCGTGGGCGAGAAGCGCCCGACCGGCATGGTGGACCTGGCGGCATTGTCCGCGATATTCGTATTGCAGCGCGTCGCGTCGAACGCGTTGCCCCACGGGTAGCGCCGGCCATCCGTGCCGCGCGCCGCTTTTTCCCACTCCGCCTCGCTCGGCAGGCGTTTGCCCGCCCAGCGCGCGCACACCATCGCTTCATACCATGAAACGCCGACGACCGGCTTGTCCGGCGGGTTCCACTCCTCATCGAACCAGTGGTACGGTGCGCGGCGCTGGCCCTGCCTGGCGACGATGGTGCGGCCTTCCTCAAAGCCGTCCCACGCCTCGACGGATTCGTTGTACGGCACGTCTTCCCAGAAGAAGCCGAACTGCTTGTTGGTGACCGGCGTCTTGTCGATGTAGAACGAATCGACCCACACCGTGTGTACCGGTTGCTCTTCGCTGCTGTCCGTGCTGCCCATGGTGAACGGGCCGGCCGGGACAAAGACCATGCCGGGCGGCGTCAGCGCGCTCAGGAAATTGACGGCCAGCGGCCAGTCGACCTGCGCCAGCGCGGCGATGGCCTGTGGCTTGTCCGGGCGATTGCCGCCGATAATGCCGATCAGTTGTGCTACGGCGGCGTCGGCCATGCGCGGGGCGGCGCCGGTGGCGCGCCATTCGTCAACCTGCTTCTGGAACTCTGCAATTAACTGTTCGTCCGTCATGCGCTCCATGCTCCCCGATTATTGCGTGCGGGCGCGACGCCCGCCGATCATCCCTGGGCGAGTATAACCCAATTCGGGCCGGTCGGCAACGTCGAGCGCAGGGGGGCAGCAATTCTCAATTTGGCTTTGGACGCGTACTGTCCAATGCCGGCTTGCTATGAACTTGGCCCTCTAGTGCTTGTCACGCACGCTGGCTCGACAAGTACGCGGCGTTGCCCTCCCCGTTAGCTTTTCCCCTTCTCCCCCGCGCGCGCGGGGGAGAAGGGGCCAGGGGATGAGGGGGCATATTGGCGGCCGACTCCAAAATGAGAATTGCTGGCAGGGAGGCGCGGCGAAACCCGATTGGTGCGCGCCTGCAAACTCTGCTACAATGCCCGCCAACAGCCACCCCATCCCCGCGCTGTGCACGAAAGGAGCCGCCATGAACCTTGCCGATCTGGCCGAGACCAATATCAAGTTGTATGGTGAATACCCGTTCCTGACCTACGAGGGCAAAGCGTATTCGAATACTGATCTGCGGCGGCTGGCGTGCCGGCTGGGCAACGGGCTGCGCTCGCTGGGCGTGGGTCCCGGCGGCAAAGTCGTCGTGCTGATGCCCAACTCACCGGATGTGATCGTGGCATTCCAGGCGGCGTTTCGGCTGGGTGCTACCGTGATCCCGGTCATGTTCATGCTCGGCCCCCAGGAGATCAACTACATCCTGGCGCATTCCGAAGCGGAAACGGTGGTGACCCATTCGCAGTTCTACGACAAGGTCAAACAGGCGGCGCAGGGGGTGGCGAGCGTCAAGCGGATTGTGCTGGCCGACAAATCAGTCGACGGCGCGCCGTCATTCAGCACGCTGATCGACGGGCAGTCGGACGATCTGCCGATCGCGCCGACCGGCGCGCATGACGTGGCCGTCATGCTGTATACCTCCGGCACGACGGGCCGCCCCAAGGGCGTGATGCTGACGCACCTGAACTTGTACTCGAATGCGAAGCTGGCGGCGGTGACGACCGAATTTGAGCGCACCGACTTCAGCGACAAGCCGACCATAGCGCTGCTGGCCCTGCCGCTGGCGCACTCCTATGGCTTGACCGTGATGAACGTCGGATTCCTGGTCGGCGGGCGCTACGTGCTGATGACCTGGTTCGAGCCGGAAGCGGCGATGCGGCTGATACAGCAGCACAAGGTCACCAGTTTCTCCGGCGTGCCGACGATGTACGCGTACATGCTGAATCACCCCAAGGTCGACCAATTCGACCTGTCTTCGGTTACGAGCTGGGGCAGCGGCTCCGCGCCGCTGCCGGTCGAGATCCAGCGCAAGTTCGACGCCAAGATCGGCAAGGAGATCTTCGACGGTTACGGGTTGAGCGAGAACTCGCCGGTCGTTGCAGCCAGCCGGCCGACCATGCCGAACAAGCGCGGTTCGATTGGCGTGCCGATCTACGGCATCGACATCTCCATCGTGGATTACGACGACAAGCCGGTGCAGCGCGGCGAGATCGGCGAGCTGCTGGTGCGCGGGCCGAGCGTGATGAAGGGTTACTACAAGAACCCGGAACTGACGGCGCACGTGCTGCGCAACGGGTGGCTGCACACCGGCGACATGATGCGAATGGACGAGGACGGCTACCTGTGGGTGGTCGAGCGCAAGGACGACATGATCATTCGCGGCGGCGAGAACATCTACCCGCGCGAAGTGGAAGAGGTGCTCTACCGGCATCCGAAGGTCGCCGAAGCGTCCGTTATCGGCGTGCCCGACGCCGAGATGGGGCAGGAAGTGCAAGGCTATGTGGTGCTGCGCCCGAACGAGCAGGCGACCGAGGCCGAGTTGGTCGAGTTTTGCCACGGACATATCGCAAAATTCAAGTCGCCGAAGCATGTTGCGGTGGTCGCCGCGCTGCCCAAGAACCTGATCGGCAAGACGCTGCGCAAGGAACTGCGCCGCATGTACCAGGAAGCACAGGCGGCGCGCTAGGGCTGGCGCCACCGAAGATCCGACGGGTCTGCACGGCCTGTCAGGTCTGGCCGATACGGGTAGTCACAGCGTACAGCAATTCTCATTTTGGAGTCGGCCGCCAATATGCCCCCTCATCCCCTGGCCCCTTCTCCCCCGCGCGCGCGCGGGGGAGAAGGGGAAAAGCTAACGGGGAGGTGCGCGGCGGCGCAGCCGCCGCGCACCTCCCCTTAGAAA
>JACRMK010000005.1 GCA_016235055.1 Chloroflexota bacterium
GGCTACTTCACCGGCTCGTGCAACACGGCCCGCACGGCGCCGAAGGGTACTTGGAACGCCAACCTGAGCAGCGTCAGCCTGAGCGGTTACGCCACCGACTTGGCCAAGTCCACCAAGTCCCAGGCCTTCAAGCTCCAATAACGGAACGAATAACGCGATGAGCCGGTGAGTGCTAAACCTTGCACCACCGGCCGGCTCAACGGATTCACTGGATACGCGACTCACACCAATCTCGACTAAGGTGACTCCCATGTCATGGCGACCGAGCAGACTCACGAAAGAGCAGTTGGAAGAGCGGCGGCTGGCAGGCGCGCGGATGCTGCGCGACGGTTTGCGCCAGGCCGAGATCGCGCGGGAGCTTGGCGTCAGCGAAGCGGCCGTGAGCCAGTGGAAGCACGAACTGGCGCAAAACGGTACCGAGGCGCTACGAGCTATCCCGGCCACCGGACGGCCATGCAAGCTGGACACGCGGCAACGGCTCGAATTGAAGAGAGTCTTGCAGCAGGGGCCACGCGCGGCGGGTTTCGACGCCGAGCAATGGACGCAGCCGATGGTGCGGCAACTGGTCCAGCGGCGATTCGGTGTCTGGTATCACCCAAACTATGTCGGGCGATTGCTGGCCCAACTGGGCATGCTCGGCGATGAACTGCCGGCCGCTGACAGCCTGCCGGCGCCAATGACGATGCCGGAGCCGGTGCACGGCTTCGCCCCGGCCTCTTAAGGCAGATAACTGATCGGCGCGCAGGCGGCACAATCGGCAGTGCGATAACTGCGACCGCAGGGGTATTGTTTTTGAGCGGCTAAATCGCGATAATGGAATCATAACGGACGCGAAGACAGCCGGGTCGCTGCAAGGTGGACGCCTAGACCGGACCGAGCGAGTGGCGTAACCGGCCGTGCCTGCCGATGCAGTGCACGGCTTTGGTGTTCCTTAACAACCGCACAGGAAGGACAAGGAAGCGAAGACGCCGGGGCGCAATGAACTGGACGCCTAGACCCTGGCCGAGCGAGTGGCGTAACCGGCCGTGACGAGCGCGCAGCAGCGGCAGCCGTCGCGGCATTTTTATTGATCGGAATGGAACGCAGAAAACGGAAGCGATGAAACCGGACCCGCAGTAACTTGGACGCCTAGGGCCGGCGGAGCGAGTGGCGTAACCGACCGTGTGCGAGTCTTCGAGGACCGCCACGGTTTTTTGTTGCAGAGAAACCGCAGGCGGATCCTCCCACAATCCACACGGAGGATCGACATGGTTAAGCAGTTCAAGTTAGCGACGGGCGCGGCCCTGGCGTTTGTATTGACACTCATGCTGGCCGGCATGGTTTCGGCGGCGGCGCCGAATCCGACCTACGGGTCTGCCGTGGTCGATGGCAACCGTGGCGAATGGAATCTGACCAGCGACTTTTTCTCAAATATGTGCACGGCGTTCGACTGCAGCAAACCGACGACGGCGAAGCTGTACCTGCGCTACGATTGCTCGACGCAGACGATGTACGCGCTGGTGAAGGTGCAGCCGGGCAGCACGCTGGACTCCACGTCCACCAACGATGCATGGCTCGCGGTCAACACGATTAGCAACAAGGTGGTGTCCAAGTCGTCGGGCAACAACGGCACGCCGCCGGACTTCGCGTGGCTCTCGACGAACGACGGCTACGAAGCCTCGTTCTCGGCGGCTTCTTATGGCACGTCGTTCAACATCAAGGCGCATATCAATGTGAATGGCGGCAACACCAGCGGTACGCCGGGCTTTGTGTCGGTGAGCATCGCGTGCCCAAGCATCCGTGCTTCGACGACGCGCTCGGGCAACCTGGCGAACAATAACGTGGCGCCGGGGACGAAGATCAGCGACACGCTGTTCCTGACGGGTACGCTGGCTGCGCCGATCGCCGGCACGGTGCAGTTCTACTACTGCGCGGGCACACTGGTGACGCTGCCGAACTGCAACTCGGATCCGCTGACGGCGATTGGCAGCCCGGTCAACGTGACGGCGGGCACGAATGGCGGCCTGCAGGTTGCGAAGGCGAGCTCGGCTAACACCTCGTTCGGTGCGGGGTCGTACTGCTTCAAGGCGGTGTTCACGCCGGCGAGCGGCAGCCCGTATCCGAGTGTGTCGGAGACGAACCAACTGGATACCGGCGGGCGCGCGGAATGCATCCGTGTCTCGGGCGCGACGGCCGTGATGGTGTCGAGCTTCGAGGCGAGCAGCACGCCGGCGGCGCTGGATGGCGACCTGGCGCTGGCCGGCATGGGGCTGGCGGGCATGCTGGCGCTGGGTGGCGTGGCGCTGGCGGCCTGGCGCAAGCGCTAAGCCCGGCGCAGCACAAGCACAACGCGCAACAATCAAGACCCTGCGGGTTCTCAACCCGCAGGGTCTTTCTCTGGGTCCCGGCGAGTCGCCAGTATGCAGCTTGCTCGCATCAGCATCATGGCAATGACTACACAATCGTCTTTGGAATTGTATGAGGCTTAAAGCCGCAATTAAGCAATTTATGATTCCATGTCCAGTCGACGCATAACCTTGCGCTGCATGGTGACAATCTTGGCACCTTTGGGGTATTGCTTTTGCCTGCCACGATGTGGATAATGGTGTATGTAAACGGACGCGAAGACAGCCCGGGTCGCCGTGAGTTGGACGCCTAGACCGGGCCGAGCGAGTGGCGTAACCGGCCGTGCCGGCCAGTACAGCGCACGGCCTTGCGGTTCCTTAACAACCTGTCGACGCAGAAGATTTACGGATGCAATGAAACCCGGCGGGAAATCGTGGACGCCAAATAGCCGGGTGGAGCAAATGGCGTAACCGGCCGTGACGAGAGCAATGAAGGTAACGGCTCACGCCGCGGCGTTTTGTTGCAGGACACCCAATGTATGTACGGAAGCGATGAAACCGGACCCGCAGTAATCATGGACGCCTAGGGACGGTGGAGCTAGTGGCGTAACCGACCGTGTGCAGGTCTGACGAGGACCGCCACGGTTTTTTTGTTGCACAACCGTGAGCGGATCCTCCCACATCACCCCACACGGAGGATCAAAATGATAACGAAGTTCCGCAGGATTCGGCACTCGTTGGCGCTGGCGCTGTTTTTCACGATCATCATGGCCGGCGTGGCGTCGGCGACGTATTACGACTACGGCGATCTGCCGTCCAGTTTCTCGTCAGCCGACAAGAACGCCTATCACCGCTATGTTTCTACAAGCCCCAGTCTCAAGACGGGCGTGCGGCTCGGCGCCGGTTGGGACGGCGAATTGGGCAACAGCACGTCGAGTGATGCGACCGGCGACGACACGAATAGCGGGATGTACGGCGGCCCGGATGACGAAGATGGCGTGGTGATGACGCCGGGTTGGGTGTGGACGGCGGGCGGTCAGGGCAAGGTGAACCTCACAATCACCACGGACAGCAGCGAGAACGGCTGTCTCGCCGGCTGGGCGGACTGGAACAACAACAGCAGTTTTGCCGACTCGGGCGAGAATATCATTCCGAAGACGGCGGTGACGCCGGGCACGGCGACCTACGCGTTCTCCATTCCGGCTAATTGGTCGGGGTGGGCCATTTTTCGGTTCCGCGTGTACCGCCAGTCCGGCGGATCGTGCTCCAGCGTCACAGTGTCCACGAGCAACCAGGTAACGGGCGGCGAGGTGGAGGACTACAAGTTCTCGGTCCCGCTGCTGACGGCGACGACGACGCGCTCCGGTAACCTGAACAACAACAATATCACCCCGGGCACGAAGATCAGCGACACGGTGTACCTGACGGCGACCAACTCCAGCACGCCGATTGCCGGCGCCGTCCAGTTCTACTATTGCCAGGGCACAATCGTGACGCTGCCGAACTGCAGCACCGATCCGCTGACGGCGATCGGCAGCCCGGTGAGCGTCACGGCGGGCACGAACGGCGGCAAGCAGGTGGCGACGGCGAGTTCGGCTAATGTATCATTCGGCTCCGGGTCGTACTGCTTCAAGGCGGTTTTCACACCGGCCGGCGGCAGTCCGTATCCGAGCGCATCGGAGACAAACCAGTTGGACACGGGCGGGCGCGCAGAATGCATCCGTGTCTCAGGCGCGACGGCGGTTACGGTGTCGAGTTTTGAGGCGAGCAGCACGCTGGCGCTGGCGACAGATGGCACGCTGGCCGGCCTCGGGCTGGCGGGAGTGCTGGCGCTGGGTGGCGTGGCGCTGCTGGTGTGGCGCAAGCGTTAAGCACGACGCAGTACGAACACAACACGACACAATCAGACCCTGCGGGTTCTCAACCCGCAGGGTCTTTTTTGTTTGGGTATACCACAAACATGCCGGGATCGCATGGACAGTCAGACCGTCATTCCGGCACGTCGTTGTCCGCTGGCCTTCATCCTGTGCGGCGGGGCGTATGCCCCGCCGCACAGGACATCGCCAGCGGACGGTGAACGATCAGTGGCGGGAAGCCACTGACCACTGCCGGAATCCACTCAAACCGAGCGCCGCAAAAGCATAAGATTCCGGCTGGAATGGATGCCGGCTAATACGGTTTCAAATTGAAAATGTCCCCATGTGCATGTCGCATGAGCACACGGCACGCCGCCAAATTCTGCCCTCCCCCCAGCCCCCTCCCAGCAAAGCTGGGAGGGGGCGCAAGTCAGTGGGGATTGGCGCGGCGGCGTAGCCGGGGGATGAGGGGGCGGCAGTTGCACTTGCGCAATCGCTATGAGGACATGGCCAAGTTTAAATAGTATAACTACTTGCCGGCATGACGATCTGCTGCATCTCCGACCGTTTGGCGCTATACCCTTTTGGTTTTCCCCTGTTTCCATGATTTTCGCCTGTCTTGTATCATGAATTTTAATGCTGCGGAATCCCGTACGAGAGAGGGGAGCATGACGGAACTTGTGGTACCGCGTGATGCGGCCCGGCGCTATATTCTGGGGCGGCAGGGGCTCTGGCCCGGCCGCCGCTGGCGTGGCAAGGCCGGCATCGAGTCGGCGGTATATTACGCCGAGTCAGTCCAGGTCGACCCGCTCAATGTGGCGGGCCGCAGCCACGACATCGCGCTGTGGGGCCGGGTGATCGACTATGCGCCGCCCTTGCTCGACGATCTGCTCTACCAGGAGCGGCGGCTGTTTGAGTACGGCGGCCTCTTCCGCATCTACCCGATCGCGGAACTGCCGTACTGGCGGACGGCGATGCGCCGCGCACAGGAAGCCGGGCGCTACTATGAGCGCGCCGGCGGCGAGTCGGTTCTGCGCCGTGTGCGCGCGGAACTGCGGCGGCGCGGCCCGCTCGGCAGCCGCGACTTTGACGACGCGGGGCAGGCGCGGGTAGTCAGCTACCGCGCCCGCAACCAGACCGGCCACGCGCTGTATCACCTCTGGATGGCCGGCGAACTGTTGATCCATCACCGCGAGCGCAATGCGCGCGTGTACGGCTTTCGGCGCGAACTGGCGCCGCCGGAGCTCAACCGGGCCGCGCGCCCCGCGGAGAGCGAGCATTACTTCGGGCGCAAGGCGCTGGCGATGTGCGGTTGGTGCCGGATCACTGAATGGCGCGGGCTGATGTCGTACTTCCTCCATCACCGCTACACCCGCGCCGACGCGGCGGGCTGGTTGTCGCGTGCCGTGAAATCAGGCGACGTGGCTGTGGTGCGCGTGGCCGGCGAGAAGGAGCCGCACTACCTGCTGGCCGACGACCTGCCAACGCTGTCCATCCTCGCCGACGGGCAAACACCGGCCGGCTGGAAACCGCTGGATACCACGACGAGCGAGGAGGCGGTCTTCATTGCGCCACTGGATGTTGTGGGCGGCATCAAGCACAGTTGGCGCATGTTCGACTTTGAGTACAAGTGGGAGGTGTACACGCCGGTGCAGCGGCGCCGCTGGGGTTACTACGTGCTGCCGGTGCTGTGGGGCGACCGGCTCGTGGCGCGTTTCGACGTCAAGCTCGATCGCGCCAGCGGCACGCTGGCGCTGCCCGGCTTCTGGCCGGAGGAGCCGTCCATCGCGCGCAATGCCGACTTTGCCGATGCGTTCGGCCGGGGACTGGCCCGCTTTGCGCGATTCTGCGGCGCGCAATCGCTGGATCTGGCGGGCGTCAACCCGCCGGCCCTGCGACGGCGGGTGCAGCAGTTGAGCGGTATGTAAGACTGTCTCGAAATGAGCATGTCCCCAGGGGGTTGATACAATACTCGGTGACACAACGTAGATCTCTGCCCTCCCCCCGACCCCCTCCCAGCTTTGCTGGGAGGGGGCGTGAGGTAAAGGGGATTGGCGCGGCGGCAAAGCCGCCGCGCCAATCCCCATAGCTTTTCCCCTTCTCCCCCGCACGCGGGGGAGAAGGGGCCAGGGGATGAAGGGGTAAAACCCTGCGCTCTCGTGATAAGTATGACGACATAGTCAAACCGAAAGAGTATAGGGCGTTGCCGGGCGTCCGGCAGACGTCCGCCAGACCGGAGCGGCGCTCCCGCTGCTCCCAGAGAGGGAGGTTATCTGTGCCACCATTTCCCAAACCGGATTTTCCCTTCGAGTATGACCTGTCTGCGGAGGTGAAGCGCCTGCTGGCGCACAAGCTGAAGCGAGGCATCCCGAAGCGCGAGCCGGGCAAATTGCTGGTCGCCACGTGGAACATCGCCAATCTGGGCGCGCAGGCGCGCCGCGACCAGGACAAGGCGCTCATCGCGCAGATCATCGCATGGTTCGATCTGGTCGCCGTGCAGGAGTGCCGCGAGAACTATGGCGACTTGTACGACATCCAGCGCCACCTGCCGAAGAGCTATCGCGTCGTGATGTCGGACGCGTCCGGCAACGACGAGCGCATGACGTTCCTGTACGACAGCCGCAAGCTCAAATTGCTGGAGGAGATCGGCGAGATTGCGCTGCCGCCGGCGGAATACCGGCACGTCAAGCTGCCCGGCGTGGCCGAGGAGTTCAAAGGGTTCGACCGCACACCGTTCCTGGCCTCGTTTGCGGCGGGCCACACCTCGTTCACGCTCGTCAACGTGCACCTGTATTTTGGCGACGAGCAGTCCGCCTCAGTGGGGCGGCGCGCGCTGGAGACGTTCGCCGTGGCGCGCTGGGCCGACCAGCGCGCGCGCAGCGAGTTCTCGTTCACGCGCGAGTTGATGGCGATGGGCGATTTCAACATGCCGCGCAGTAACCCCGGCGACCCAATCTTCGACGCACTGACCCGCTTCGGGCTGGAACTGCCGGATCACTCGACGCAGATCGCGTCGAGCATCATGTCGGATGCGAACTACGATCAGGTCGCCTTCCTGCCCGCCACGACGCGCGACCTGTTCACCGGGAAGAAGGGCGTGTTCGACTTCGACAACGCGCTCTTCCCGGCGCTGTGGGCCGGGGGCGCCAACGCCGAGAAATTCAAGGCGTACCTGCGCTACTATATCTCCGATCACCGGCCGATGTGGGTGCAGGTCAACGCGGCGTGAAACAAAAACACCGCACAGGTCGACAAACCTGTGCGGTGTTTGGTTTCTGCACCGGGGCTGGTTACGCTTTGGCGCCGCAATTGGGACAGAACTTCGCCCCGCCGAGATCGGCGCCGCAGTTCTTGCACTTGGCTGGTGCCGGCGCAGCGGCCTCGATCTTGTTGCCGCAGTTTGGGCAGAATTTCGCGCCATGCGTGTCGGCCCCGCACTTGGAGCACTTGACGGCCGCCGGCTGAATCATCTCCGTACCGCAGTTGGGGCAGAACTTGGTGCCGGGCGCCGCCAGCGTGCCATCCTTTGGGCACTTGGCGACCGAGGCGGACGCCTGCCTGGCAGCCTGCGCCGCCTGATCAAGCGCATCAGTCAAGCCGAACGCCGATGCGAAGCCCTTGACCATTCGCCCGGCCTGCGAGGCCTGTGCTTCGGCGATTTCATCGCGCCGGGGCGAATCCTCCGTGCAGAAGCCGGCCTTCGGATCCCAGTCGGACTGGCAGACGATCTGATGGCATGTGGGGCATTCGTGAAAGACGTCGGCGACCTGCTTGTAAGCGGCCGCCAGTTGCTGTGGGGTCAGCGTGGTTGTGTAGCGCGGGTCCTGCCCGGCAACGCCGTCGGCGATCGCGCCGCCCACGAGCGGGATGTTGCGCAGGAAGCCGCGCGCGGCCTGCCGCCCGATGTCGGTGGCAATGGTGTTGCCCACGTCGGGCTGGCTGCGGTATTCGCGGTTGCACTTGTCGCAGTAAAAGACGGCATACGGACCAACGCCATCGTTGCGCACATCATAGCGGGGCATTCGGTCTGCCATGGTCATACGCTCCCGGATGGAATGCCCGGGCGGCTGCGCCCGGAGGTCTGGTTCGTACTCAGTTTACACCCCGCACTGCGCGCCGTCAACGCCGGCCCGTCATGCCGGCGTGTAGTTATACTGTTTCAAATTGAAATGTCCCCATGTGCATGTCGCATGAGCATACGGCACACCGCCAAATTCTGCCCTCCCCCCAGCCCCCTCCCAGCTTCGCTGGGAGGGGGAGCAAGTCTCCGGGGAGGTGCGCGGCGGCGTAGCCGCCGCGCACCTCCCCGTTAGTTTTCCCCTTCTCCCCCGCGCGGGTGAGAAGGGGCCAGGGGATGAGGGGGCGGCACTTGCGCAATCGCCATGAGGACATGGCCAAGTTGAAATAGTATTAGCCGGCATCCACGCCAACTGCGGACTCGCATCCCGTTCGAGTGGATTCCGGCGCTGGTCGGCGGCTTCGCGTCGCCGACCGTTAAGCGTCCGCCGGCATGAAGCCGGCGGATAACGAAACGTGCCGGAATGACGGGCAGGGAGGCCGCAGCGAGCCGCTTGCCTTCTGACAGGCTTTCGTCAAACCCGCGTGCCCTATGAAAAAGGCGGCATCCAAACGGATGCCGCCTCGGTGCTTGCCTGGTGAACTGTGCTACGCGAACAGCGCCTCGAACTCCTTGCGGTCGAGCGTTTCCTTCTCGATCAGTACGTTGGCCAACTGCGCCAGCTTCTCGCGATACTGTGTCAGGATGCCGGTCGCGCGGTGGTACGCCTCGTCAATCAGCCGGCGCACCTCATGATCGATCTCGCGCGCAACTTCCTCGCCGTAGTTGCGCGTCTCGCTGATCTCGCGTCCGAGGAAGATCAACTCTTCCTTGTCGCCGAAGGTCTGCGGTCCCAGCTTCTCGCTCATGCCCCACTGCGTGACCATCGAGCGCGCCAGATTGGTGGCCTTCTCCAGATCGTCGGCCGCGCCGGTGGTGACGTCTTCGAAGACCAGTTCCTCGGCGGCGCGCCCGGCCAGGATCACGCTCAGGTCGGTCTCGAACTTCACCTTGCGGTGCAGCGCGGTATCGTGCTCCGGAATGGACATGACATAGCCGAGCGCCATGCCGCGCGCGACGATCGAGACTTTCTGCACCGGGTCGGCCAGCGGGGACATGCGCCGCACCAGGGCGTGGCCCGCCTCGTGGTGCGCGATGATTCGCTTCTCCTTCTCGTTAATGATCCGGCTCTTGCGCTCCGGGCCGGCGATGATCTTCTCGATCGACTCCTGGAACTCGCTCATGCCGATCGCCTTCAGGTTGCGGCGCGCCGCGAGGATGGCGGCCTCGTTGAGCAGGTTCTCGATATCCGCGCCGGTGAAGCCGGGCGTAACCTTGGCGATCGTCTCCAATTCCACATCGGCCGCCAGCGGCTTGCCCTTTGCATGCACACGCAGGATCTCGGTGCGGCCCTTGGCGTCCGGCCGGTCGAGGATCACGCGGCGGTCAAAACGGCCGGGGCGCAGCAGCGCCGGGTCCAGGATGTCCGGCCGGTTGGTCGCCGCGATCACGATCACGTTGGTGTCCGTGTCGAAGCCGTCCATCTCGACCAGAATCTGGTTGAGCGTCTGCTCGCGCTCGTCGTGCGAGCCGCCGAGGCCGGCGCCGCGATGGCGCCCGACCGCGTCGATCTCGTCGACGAACACGATGCAGGGCGCGTTGCGCTTGGCCTGGTCGAACAGGTCGCGCACGCGGCTGGCGCCGACGCCGACGAACATTTCGACGAACTCGGAGCCGGAGATGCTGAAGAACGGCACGCCGGCCTCGCCGGCCACGGCGCGCGCCATCAGCGTCTTGCCCGTGCCGGGCGGCCCCACCATCAGCACGCCGCGCGGTATGCGCGCGCCCAGGTTGGCAAACTTGGCCGGCTCCTTGAGAAACTCCACAACCTCTTGCAACTCCTGCTTGGCCTCTTCCACGCCGGCCACGTCCGCAAATGTCACGGTCGGCTTGTCGCCGGTCTGCAGGCGCGCGCGCGAGCGGCCGAACGACATCGCCTGGCTGTTGCCGCTCTGCGCCTGGCGCAGCATGAAGAACAGCAGCCCGCCGAAGATGACCAGCGGCAGGAGCGTGCCGAGCAGCGTAACCAGCACGCTGAACTGGCTCGGTTTCTCAATCTGGATGTCCACCTTCGCCATCTGCTCCGGTGTGACATCAAAGTTCTTGAGCGTCTCGATCAGGCTGACGCCATCCTCTTTGCGCGAGGTCAGCGGCGCGCCGCTGCGCCGCACCACGCGCAACTGGCTGTCCGAGACGATGATCTGCTGGGCATTGCCGGCCTTGATCTCGTCGGCCACGGCGCTCAGCGGCGCGGCGGTGGCGCGCGGGTCCGTGCCGGGAACCAACTGCGACAGCACGATCAGCCCCAGCACCAGGATAAAGGCCAGCAACAGGCCGTTTCGAATCATCCGCGAATTGATCACAAAGACTGCCTCCCATCGCGCGCAGCGCGCACGCTCACTCCGGACATGTCCCGACAATCAATGATAGCATGAGAGCCAAGGGCGGTCAAAAGTTCCATCGCAATTCCGAATCATGGTATAATCCCAATATCGCCGGCGCGCGGCATCGCGCTCCGCATTTCGTTGTCTGTATGGAGTACGCTGGATGCTTCCCATTCCCGATCCGTTCCTGTTTAGCAACCTGTTTGGCGTCATCAATGTGCGCTGGTACGGCGTCGTCATCGTGCTGGGCGCGCTGGCCGGCGCGTGGCTGTCTTCGAAGGAAGCGGCGCGGCGCGGCGAGAACCCCAGCGCCGTCTGGGACGCGCTCTTCATCGCGCTGATCCTGGGCCTGCTGGGCGCCCGGCTGTACCACGTGGTCTCGTCGCCGGCCGCCGGCGTCGTCACGTTCCAGTACTACCTCGACAACCCGTGGATCAACGTGTCGCTGGCCGGCCTGACCTTCCCGTTCCCGCGCGTGCTGGCGATCTGGGAAGGCGGCCTCGGCATCTTCGGCGGCATCCTCGGCGGCCTGCTCGGCGTGCTGCTCTTCGTGCGCTGGAACAAGCTGAACCCGCTGCGCTGGCTGGATATCGGCGCGGTCGGCCTGTTGCTCGGCCAGGCGATTGGGCGCTGGGGCAACTACTTCAACCAGGAGCTGTACGGCAACCCGACCACGGCGCCGTGGGGCATTCCGATTGATGAGGCGCACCGCCTGCCGCAGTTCCAGGCGCTCTCCGACCTGACGCTGTTCCACCCGACGTTCCTGTACGAGTCGCTGCTCTGTCTGGTCGGCGTCGGCGCGCTGCTGTTCATCGGCCGCCGCTGGCGAGACCAGTTGCTCGACGGCGACCTCGCGTCGATCTACCTGATCATCTACGCGTTGATTCGCTTCTTCACCGAGTTCCAGCGGCCCGACGCCTGGCTGTTTGCCGGCGTGCCGGTGGCGCAGATTGTATCGTCGGTCTTGCTGGTTGGCGCGCTGGCCGTGATGGTCATTCGCCGCCAGGTCTTGCATCAGCAGCCGGTGCCGCAGCCCGCCGAGTCCGAACCGGTCATCGAAGCTCCCGTCTCCTCATCGCCGGTCCGGCGCAAACGCCGTTCGAAGCCCCGTCAATAATACGCAGTTCCGGCCCGGAGCGCATTGTATAGCTGCGCTCCGGGTTTTGCTTTACATGGACCTTCGCGAATTACGCCCACGAGGTCGCCGCCCGCTGGAGGAATATCTCCTCTTCGCATTGATGGGCGTGCTGTCGTGCGGCGCGCTGGCGTTCTGCGCCGGTGTGCTGGCACTCGGCTCGCTCGACCAGTGGGCCGCGCTCGGCGCTTCTGACACGCCGCTCCCCACCCGCATAGTGAACCGCTCGGTTGCCGCCGGCGCGCCCACGCCGGTGCCGACCTGGACGCCGACACTGTCGCCTGCCGCGCCAGCACCGACCATCGTGCCTGGCGCCGCCGCGTCGCTGCCAAGCGGCCCGACGCCCACGCCGACGCGCACGCGCGTGCCGGCCGGCACCTACCGCGTGCAGCCGGGCGACACGCTGCTCGGCATCGCCTATCGCGCCGGTCTGACGCTCGACGATCTGTTGGCCGCCAACCCCAACATCTCCGATCCCAACCGGCTGTCAATCAACCAGGTCATCCGCATTCCGGAAGGGGGCAGCGTGCCGGTGGGCCCGCCCGCCGCGCGGCCGGTGCCGGTGGTGTTGTCGGTCAAGGGCAGCAACATCAATTACCCGCAGACCGGGTCGCCGGGCGGCTACGTGCCTTTGGGCGCGATGTCGGTCAGCGAGGCGCATACAGTCAACGGCAAGCGCTACCCGGCCGGCAGCTTCGAGTATTTGCACGGCCAACTGCATATCCCGTTCCCGCTGCCGATTATCGCCAAATCGCAGGTGACATTGCCGCCGCCGGTTGGCGCGGGGTTATGCCCGCTGACCGGCCTGCCGCTGGCGACGACCGACGCACTGCAGCGGCGGCCGCTGAATGCACGCATTGACAACGCGCCGGCCGCGCGCCCGCAATCCGGGCTGTCCGACGCCGATATCATCTACGAATCGCTGGCCGAAGGCGGCATCACCCGCTTCACGGCGATCTTCCTCTGCTCCCCCAACGACGCCGATATCGGTCCGATCCGCAGCGCGCGACTGATCGACCTGCAACTGGCGCCGATGTACAAAGCGATCCTCGTGCACGTCGGCGCGTCGGCGCCGGTGCTCGACTTGATCTACGCGTCGGAAGTCGGCGAGGCCGACTTCGATCCGGTATTCCACGCGACGCCAGGCTTCGGGCGCATTAGCACACGCGAGGCGCCGCACAACGTGTACTCCAGTATCGGTGCGCTCTGGTCGATCGCTGCCAAACGCGGGCTGACCGGCCCGGTCGACCTGCAAGGGGCGTCGTTCAGCAACACGCCGCCGGTCGGCGGCGCGCCCGGCGCCAGCGTCTCGGTGCCGTATAACTACGCGGTGACCAACGTCGGCTACACCTACGACAACGGCAGCTACATCAAGACGATCGGCGGCGACCCGCATATCGACGCGAACACCGGCAAGGCGCTCCGTTTCGCCAATGTGATCATCCTGTACGCGCAGACTACCTACAGCGATGCGCTTGAAGACGGTGTGTCGTCACGTTCGCTGTATTACAGCGTGCAGGGCGCCGGGCGCGCGATCATCCTGCGCGACGGCGCGTCGTATCAGGCGGTGTGGCACCACGAGGGTCGGAACATCGTGTTCCATTACACGGATGACGCGGGCCGCGTCATTCCGCTCAAGCCGGGCAAGACGATGATCAACATCGTGCCGCTGGAGCTTGGCGTGGCGATACAGTAGACAGAAGTCAGAAGCCAGAACGCAGAAGCGGTGAACAGTGAACGGTCAACGGTGAACAGCAAGCCTCGCTGACCGTTCGCTATTGTTCTGTCCGGTTCTCGCCGTTCACTGCTTACCGTTCACGGTTCATTGTGTTGCCACGGGCGGCAGGCTCTTGAGGTAGGCGTACACGGCGCCCAGTTCATCGTCATCCAGGCGGCTGAACAGCCGCCACGGCATGATGTCGTTCAGTTGGTGACCGCCCGGGTCCTTCCCGGTGCGTATCGTGGCGAAGAACTGGTCGCGCGTCCAGCCTTGCACGACACGCAAGCTGGGGCCGGGAGGTGATGTGGGGTCCGTGCCGCCCGTGAGGTCCTTGCCGTGGCATGTACGGCAGTCTTCATAGTCAACCACATATTTCCCGTACTCGACCGAAGCGGCTCGCGCGGGTGCGACGATCGCGCTGGTCGCGGGCTGCTCAAGCTGTATGACGCCGGCGCCCAGCAGGATGGCCGCCAGCACATTTGGATCGTCCGCTGGGTCGGGCGTCTGGCCGCCCGCAGGGGGCTGACTGCGCAGATAGGCGATGATAGCCAGTTTGTCGTCTTCGCTGAGATAGCGCACCCCATTGGTCGACATGACCGCCAGTGGATGGCCGTACTTGTCGATGCCCTCACGGAGCCCGCGCATGATCTCGCCGTCGGACCAGTCTTTGAGCGGGCCGGCCGGCGTGAGGTTGACGGACACAAAATGACCGAGCGGCAGCGGCGAATCCGCCCCAATGTCGCGCCCGCCAGTCAACGGCAGTTCATCGTTCGGCGAGTGGCAGCCGACACACAGGCTGTTCGCCAGGTGCTGCCCGCGGGCGATCTGCTCCGGCGTGCCTGCCACCTTGATATTGGGAACCGGGCTGCCGCCAGGGCTATAGAACTGAATCATGCCCTTGACTCCGGCGACGCTCAGCAGCGTCAGCAACAGGCCGAGCAGACCGAACAGCGCGACACCCGGCCATTTGACGTACGCATGGCGCGCACGCCAGGCCCGGCGGGCCAGCCAGAACAGCAGGACAGCTACGGCAATCAGTACGAGCAATGCGAACCCATTGGCAATCACGTTTCACCCTCCCTGATGAAATATGAGTGACTATGCAACGCGCCAAGTATTCTGATGTCATGCGCTCCCGCGATCGAGGGGCGAGAATTGGCAGAATTATAGCGCAAGATTACGGAGAGGGGTCAAACGAGGTCGCGGTTTTGCCACTCACCGTTCACCGGACTATGCGCGGCGCCCGCCCGAACAGATCACCCGCACCGATGCGCACGTCAGCACGCTTGCCCCACACACCCGCGATCGTTTCTCCGCAATGGGCACATGTCCCGGTATCGGTCACAGCGTACTCCAGCAGCGTATAGCCTAGGCGTCCGATGACGCGCTTGTGGCAGCGGGGGCACCAGGTATGCTCATATTCGCCGACGCGGCCCGGCAGATTACCCGCGTAGACGTAGTGCAAACCGGCCGCGCGCCCGATCTCGGCGGCGCGTATCAAATCGGCGGCCTGCGTGTTGTCCGGTTCCTGCATGTGGTAGTCGGCGTGGAAGGCGGTGACGTGCCACGGCATGTCTGGTGACACGCCGGCGATGAACTGCGCCGCCTCGCGCAGTTCGGCATCCGAGTCGTTGAACCCCGGCACCACCAGCGTCACTATCTCCACCCACAGCCCGGCCGCATGGGACATGCGGATGCCGTCCAGCACGACCTGCAAGCGCCCGCCCAACTGCCGATAATGTTTGTCCCGCATCGATTTCAGATCGATCTTGTAACCGGTCAGGAGCGGACGCAGGAACGCCAGCACCTCGGGCGTCAGGTTGCCGTTCGAGACGTAGGCGCAGGCCAGCCCCGCGCGCTTGGCCAATCCGAAGACCTCGGCGGACCATTCCGACGTGATCAGCGGCTCATTGTACGACGAGGCGACCACGCGCGCGCCGTGCTGCCTACCCAGTTCCACGATGCGCTCGGCCGTCACCGGGGTATAGCCGCCATCGGCGGCATCGTCGCGCAGCACCTGCGACGTTTCCCAGTTCTGGCAGTAGGCGCAGCGAAAGTCGCAGCCGAGCATGCCGAAGGTCAGCGTGTCGGAGCCGGGATAGAGGTGGAAGAACGGCTTCTTCTCGGTGGGATCGCACTGCAGCGCGGCCACGTAGCCCCACGGCACGCGCAGATGGCCGTCCTCATTGAAGCGCACCTTGCAGACACCGCGCCGGCCCGGTTTGATGGTGCAGCGGTGGCCGCAGGCGAAGCACTCGAGCGTGCCCACCGCGTCGAGCGGGCGGCAGAGCGTGCCCTCGTGGGTCAGGTCATCGATGGGCGTGCGCGTAAAAATCCTAATCGCGCTCATGGTGCGCCTCCATCTGATACAACGGCGTAGGGGCGAAGCATCGGCGGATGATTGCCAGGATGAACACGCCCGCGCCGATGTTTCGCCCCTACTATTCGCGGAAGAACTTCATGACCTTCGCGCGCTCGGCCTCGCTGGCCAGCACCTCGACGAAATTGATGCGGCTCCACGGATAGAGGAACTTCTCAGTCTCAATATCGACGTTGCTCAGGCGGCTGCCGTCCCGCCGCCGGATGTTGGAGACGGTCAGGTACATGTCGGTCGGCTTGGGCATGTCGTCCATTTCGGCCAGCAGCGGATCTTCATTGGGGATGTGCAGGATGACGGTATAGGCCAAAGCATTGCTCCGTTCTACCAGGATGTCGTGACGGCGATCGAGCCGAACTGGTGCGTATCGCTTAGCTGGATCACCTGCGGGCGGCCCGGCGCACGGCGCATCGGGGTCGGCGCGACCGATCAGCCGTGCGACGACCAACGGCCCTTCGATTTCCACCCGTCCGGCGTGTGCATAGTGACGCGCAAAGGCAGCGTGACGCCGACCACCGCGCCGCTCATGCCGGATCGATTTGCAGCCGGAGGGTGACCTTGCCGAACTGGAGCTCGTCGCCGCTGCGAACTTCGTGCGGCACGCTGGCGGTCAGGCGGCGGCCCGACACGAACGTGCCGTTCAGGCTGTTCAGGTCCTCCAGCAGCACGCGTCCCTGGCCGCGCACGAAGCGCGCATGGCGGCGCGACACGCCGCGATCGGCGCCGTTGAGCTGGTTGAGGTCGATGTCAGGACGCGTGTCCGCGGTGGCGTCCTGCCGGCCGACGGTCAACTCCTGGATCAGCACACACTCGAACTGGCGCGTCTGATCGGACGGCGACAGGAGCGTGATGCGCACGCCGTTCTCCCCCGCCGGCACGTGCGCCTGCGGGTTGGCGCCGCCCAGGCGGTTGCCGCACTCGTCGCAGAACAGCGTGTTGGGCGGGTGGCTGGCTCCGCAGGCGTTACACTGAATCATGGCTGTTGCGGGTCGGGCGGATCCGGCGGGATCGAATGGGTCAGGCCGCGCGTGCCGAAGCGGATGCGCATGCGGCCCTCGGCCGACAGGCGCCCGTTGCGGGACAACTCGCCCGCTTCCAGCAGGGCGGCGCGCGCCAGCTCAACCTCGCCGAAATTCATCAGATGGGTGGCCAGGCTCTTCAGCCGCGCGGTGGCGCGCACGGCGTCGCCGCGCTCGGCGTCGGCGATCGCTTTCTCCTGCACCTTGAAGAGCGCCAGGCGCGCCATCAGTTCTTCAATCTCGTGCGGGACGGCGGGCACGACGGCCTCGGTCGTCACCTGCACGCTGACGTCGGCATCCACCTGGTCGCGCTCGCCGCGGGCGCGGGCCGCGCCGACTGCATCGCTGGTGATACGCAGGCGCAGCGCGCGCAGCGCGGGCGCATGGGCGGCTTCGGCGGCGACCAGCGTCTCGATCATGACGCGAATGGGGCGGGTGGAATCCAGCGGCCCGAGGCGCACCATGGTGTCGGTCGGCGCGCAGCGCGCGATGTCCGGCGTGAGCCGGAAGATCGACTGGATTTTGACGGATGCGTGCGCGTTGACGGTCAACTGCACATCGCGGGCCACCATGCCGGTCAGGTCGGCAAAGCGCTGCTGGAAGATCTCCGGCAGTTTGGCGGGGGACGATACGAGGGTGCAGTAGCCGCCGCTGCGCGAGGCCATCTCCTCAAGCAGCGTGTCGTTCCACTCGGTGCCCAGGCCGAACAGAGTCAACCCGATCTTTTCGCCGGCCGCCAGCGTGGCGGCTTCGAGGCAGCCGGCTTCGTCGCCATAGGTGTTGCCATCGGTCAACAGGATGATGTGGTCCGCCGTGCGCGCGTCGCGCCAT
The DNA here is from genome assembly GCA_016235055.1 of Chloroflexota bacterium. NCBI lineage: Bacteria > Bacillati > Chloroflexota > Chloroflexota bacterium. Next base: position 17,764 of record JACRMK010000005.1, read on the forward strand.
TGCTGCACCTGGGCCAAGCCTGCTTTGAGGCCGTGCAGCAGCTCCGTGCCGCCGCTGGCGTGGATGGCCCGCACGCGCTCGCGCGCCAGGCTGCGCGTTGCCGAGCGGTCGCCGTCGATCACCACATGGGCGCGGTCGCTGAAGGCCACCACCGACACGGTATCCTCCGGCGACAACTGGTCGATGACGTAGATGGCCGCCTGCTGGGCGTGCTGCAGCCGCTCGCCGTCCATCGACAGGCTGTGGTCGAGCACGAAGCAGAGGTTGATCGGCGGGCGGGCCGGGAGGTTGGCGGCGCTCTGAATCTCGACCAGCACGCACAGCGACTGGGGTTCGGGGATAGCGGGCAGCGCCGCCGCGCTGGTCAGCACGCGCAGGCCGAGCCGCGCTGCGGGGCGTGCCTGATCGGGCAGCGCGGCATCGTACAGCGCGCGGCGGCGCGCGTCGTTGAGCGTCTCGTACGCTTCTTGCAGCGCCTGGAACTGTTTGGTGGCGTCGGCGCGATCGCTGGTGTCGGGGTGGACCGCTTTGACGTGCTGCCGGTAGGCGCGCCGGATCTGGTCGTCCGTGGCGTCGCGCGACACACCGAGTATATCGTAGTAAGTCGCTGGTTCGGCCATCGGGTATCCGGCTCGTGGAATCAGGAGCGCATGACGATTACGGCGGTGATGTTGTCCGGGCCGCCGCCCTGGTTGGCCCGATCAATCAGGCTCTGGCAGGCGGTCTGCGGGTCATCCGACTCGCGCAGGATGCGCTCCAGGTCGCCAGGCTCGACGTGGCCCCAGAGGCCGTCGGAGCAGATCAGCAGCCGGCTGCCGGGCGGGAACGGCTCAAACTCAAAGTCCACTTCCAGGTCGTCGGCCTGGCCCACGGCGCGCAGCAGGAAGTTGCGGCGCGGATCGACGGCCGCCTCTTCCGGCGTGGCCTGGCCCATCTCGACGAGCCGCGCCACGAACGAGTGATCGCGCGTGGCCTGTGTGACGACGCCGTCGCGGCAGATATAGGCGCGGCTGTCGCCGACATGGGCGATGGCGAGCATGTCCTCGATCGCCAGCGCGGCCGTCAGGGTGGTGCCCGAACCGGGCAGTTCGTTGCGCACGCGGTCGTGCGCCGCCAGCACGGCGCTCTGCATGGCGTCGCCCAGCGGCCCGCCGGCGGGCTGCCCGTTCATGGCGGGCGCGACCAGGCGGCGCATCAATTCATCGAGCACCGTGCGCGCCGCCGTCTGGCTGGCGAGCTCGCCGCGATCATGGCCGCCCATGCCGTCCGCGACGATGAACGCGCCGATCGATTGGCGGCGGTTGTCCTGCTCGAAATCGACGACCAGCGTGACCAGCGCATCCTCGTTGATCTCGCGCTGACAGCCCAGGTCGCTCAGGGAGCCGATGCGCGCCCACGGGCGGCGCAGCGGTTCCGGGGGGGCGACCGGCGCGGTGCCGCTGCCCACGACGGCGGGGCCGTCTATGCCCTGAATATCGTCCATCGTGATGGTTTCCTTCTTGGCGCGATTGAACAGGAAATCAAACATGAGATCCGTCGCTGGCGTCCGGCGGGTTCAGGCCGGTAACGCATATACAAAGTGATCAGCGCTGGCGATGTACACACGCCCGTCACTGACCACGGGCGATGACATCACCATGCCGCCGGTGCGGTGCACCCAGCGCGGGCGGCCGGTGCGCCGCTCCAGCGCGTGCACGCGCCCATCCTCGCTGCCGAAGTAGACACTGTCGGCGGTCACGGCCGGCGACGAGGCGATCTGCCCGCCGACCGTGGCCTTCCACTGCTGGCGGCCGCTGTGCGTGTCAAGCGCATACACGTTGCCGTCCGCCGAGCCGATGTAGACCTTGTCATCCAGAATGGCGGGCGATGAGACGACCGCGCCCTCGGTGCGTACCCGCCAGATCGACCAGCCGGAGCGGCCGTCCACCGCATGCACGGCCTGGTCGCCCGCGCCAAAAAATACCAGGCCGTCGGCGTGGGCGGGCGATGAGATGACGAAGCGCCCGGCGTTGTACTTCCAGCGCTGGCGCCCGTCACGCGTCTGAAGCGCATACAGGTTGCCATCGTCGCAGCCGATATAGACGGTCTCGCCCACGACGAGCGCGCTGGAGCGTACGCTGGCCATCGCCTGAAAGCGCCAGAGTAGCGTCTGTTGCTTCGTGCTGACGGCGTACACGGCGCCGTCATCCGAGCCGATGATTACCGCGTCGCCGGCCAGGCGCGGCGACGAGCGAATCGGTCCTTTGGTGCGCATCCGCCAGAGCACCTGCCCATTAGCCGGGTGCAGCGCGTACAGCGTCTGGTCTTCGGAGCCGAGATAGATCGCGTCGGCGGTCGGGAGCGGCGTGGACGAGATGCCCGCTTCGGTCGGGTATTTCCAGATGAACTTGCCGGTCGCCGCGTCGAGCGCGTACAGGTTGTGATCGTAGCAGCCGATATACAGCACGCCGCCTTCGATGCGCGGCGAGGAGCGAATCTCGTCCTCGCACGCGAACTTCCAGACCGGCTTGGCGTCGCTCGCGCCGGAGACGGCGGCGCTGCGCGTCGCACCGGGCGCATAGGACGACGAGGCGCCGGCGGCCGGGGCGTCGCCGCCCGCGCCGGACGCTGCACGCAGCAGGCGGGCGAACTCGCGCGCGCTGGGCGGGCGGTCATCCGGTTCGTAAGCCAGCGCTTTCATCACGACCGCTTCGAGCTGCGTGCTCACGGCCGCATTGGCGCTCTTAAGCGGGCGCTCGACGAATGTGAAAGGCGGCTCCAGGCGCGGGTCGCGCCCGGACAGCAGGTGGTGCATCGTCGCGCCCAGCGCGTAGATGTCGCCGCGCGGTTCGGCCACGCCGCGATACTGCTCCGGCGGCGCATAGCCTTCCGTGCCGATCATGGTGCCGCGCACGCCGGACTGAAACAGGCGCGCGATGCCGAAATCGATCAGCACGATCTGGTTCAGCCGCGTGAGCATGATATTGGACGGCTTCACGTCGCGGAAGATGACCGGCGGCTCGTGCTCGTGAAGGAACGCGAGCACATCGGCCACCTGCAGGCACCAGTTCACGACGTCGCCCGGCGGCTGCGGCTCGCGCGTGCGCGCCCAGTACTGCTCCAGGTCCACGCCGTCGATGAACTCCAGCACCAGAAAGCTCTTGCTGTCCTGGCTGAAGAAATCGTATACCTTGGGGATGGCCGGGTGGGTGATGCTGGCGAGCAGGTTGGCTTCGCGCGTGAAGTTGTCGAGGTTAAGGCGGCGGGTCTCGGAGTCGGTGGCGGCGTTGACCATCTCCTTCACGGCGCAATGGCGCTCCGTCTCGCCGAAGCGCAGGTCGCGCGCCAGATATACCGTGCTCATACCGCCCGCGCCCAGCTTGCGTTCCAGTTGGTAGCGGTTCTGCAGCACCGTGCGGACGGCTGCGGGTTGACGCGAAATCGGGTTAGTGGACACGGGGCGCGCCCAGCGCACAAACTTCAACCATATCCACGATTATAGCAGAGGGGCGCACGACCGCAAGTTATGTGCGAAAACGCTTGGGAAACTCAGCTATTCTGTGTCCATGCTACCCGGCGAGCAGGCTGCGCGCGAACGCACCGGCGACAGCCGGGGCGTCCCCGGCCGGGGCATGCTCAATGGCGTCCACGAGTGCGCTGCCGACGACGGCGCCGTCCGCGATCTGGGCGATCTGCCGGACGTGCGCGGCCTGCGAGACGCCGAAGCCGATGGCGATCGGCAGGTTGCTGTACGCGCGGATGCGCTGCACCAGCGCCGAGGCGTCCCCGGACAGGTCGCGCCGCGCGCCGGTGATGCCGACGACCGACACGCCGTAGATGAAGCCGCCGGCGTCGCGGGCCATGGCGGCGATGCGCTCGTCGTCGCTGGTCGGGGCGATCAGCGGGATCAGGTCGAGGCCGGCGTTCCGGCAGGCGGCCAGCAGTTCGCCCGCTTCTTCGTGCGGCAGGTCGGGCACGATCAGCCCGTCGACGCCGGCTGCGGCGCACGCCTGCGCGTACGCGGCGACGCCGAAGCGCATGATCGGGTTATAGTAACCCATGAAGACGATCGGCGTCGCCGGGTAGCGCGCGCGGATGCGCTGCGCCACGGTCAGCGCGTCGCGAGGGGTGGTGCCGTTCAGCAGCGCCTGGTAGGTGGCGCGCTGGATGACCGGGCCGTCCGCCAGCGGATCTGAGAACGGGACGCCGAGTTCCAGCATGCTGGCGCCGGCGTCGATCAGCGCGGCAGCAATCTCCACGGTGGTCGGCAGATCGGGCTGGCCGACGACGATGTACGGCACCAGCGCGCACTGGCCGGCGGCGCGCAGGCGGGCGAAAGTCGATTCGATACGGGACATGACGGTGTTCTCCGGGCGGGTTATGCTGTGTCGAAATGAACGTGTCTTCAAGAGATTGCTTCGAGAGCTGTTGACATGACGAGAATTTCTGCCCTCCCCCCGACCCCCTCCCAGCTTTGCTGGGAGGGGGCGAGAGTTAAAGGGGATTGTCGCGGCGGCTTCAGCCGCCGCGACAATCCCCAACAGTTTTTCCCCTGCTCCCCCGCATGCGGAGGAGCAGGGGCCAGGGGATGAGGGGGCAGGCCCAACATTCGCGAAACAACCATGAGGACACTGTCAATGTGAAACAGGTTTAGGCCATGTGTAAAGCGTGACGCACCGAGTCAAGGTCTTTGTCGCCGCGCCCCGACAGGTTGACCAGGATGATGCGGTCGCGGCCGAGCGTCGGCGCCAGCTTGATCGCTTCGGCGACGGCGTGCGACGATTCCAGCGCCGGGATGATGCCCTCCAGCCTGCACAGTGCCTGGAAGGCGGACAGCGCCTCGCTGTCCGTCGCGTACGTGTAGTGCGCCCGCTCGCTCTCGAACAGCCTGGCGTGCTCCGGCCCGACAGACGGGTAGTCGAGCCCGGCGCTGATCGAGTGCGTGGCGCGGATCTGGCCGTGCTCATCCTGCAAGACGAACGAACGCGTGCCGTGCAGCACGCCGGGCGCGGGCTCGGCGAAGCGGGCGGCGTGCCGGCCGCTCTGGATGCCCTCGCCGCCGGCTTCGACGCCGCGCAGTTCGACCGCATCGTCGCCGACAAAGCCGCTGAAGACGCCAATCGAGTTGGAGCCGCCGCCGACGCACGCAACGACGACGTCGGGCAGACGCTTGGCCTGCTCCAGCATCTGGATGCGCGCTTCGCGCCCGATCACCGACTGGAAGTCGCGCACCATCATTGGGTAGGGGTGCGGGCCGAGCACGGAGCCGAGCAGATAGTGCGTCGTGCGGACGTTGGTCACCCAGTCGCGCAGCGCCTCGTTGATGGCGTCCTTGAGTGTGCGGCTGCCCGCGTCGACCGGCACAACCTGTGCGCCGAGCAGTCGCATGCGCGCGACGTTAGGCGCCTGCCGCGTCATGTCGTCGGTGCCCATATAGACGATGCATTCGAAACCGAGCAGCGCGGAGACGGTGGCCGAGGCGACGCCGTGCTGTCCGGCGCCGGTCTCAGCCACGATGCGCCGTTTGCCCATCCGCTCTGACAGCAGCGCCTGGCCGAGCGCGTTGTTGATCTTGTGCGCGCCGGTGTGCGCCAGGTCTTCGCGCTTGAGGTAGATCTGTGCGCCGCCCAGGTGGGCCGACAGCCGCTCGGCGTGGTACAGCGGCGTCGGGCGGCCAACGTAGTTGCGCAGCAGCGCGGCAAACCGCGTATAGAACGCCGGGTCGCGCGATGCCTCGGCATAGGCGCGTTCCAACTCGGCCAGCGCCGGCATCAGCGTCTCCGGCACGAACTGGCCGCCGAAGCGCCCGAAATAGCCGCGCGCCGGCTTCTCCAGCGCGGCGACCGCTTCCGCAAGTGTCGAATAAATGGTCTGTGTCATACAGCCTCACTCAAAGAGAAATCCCAAATCTCAACTTCCAAATCCCAATCAGGCGGCGCGTGCGGCCGCGATGAAGGCGCGCATTTTGGCTGCGTCCTTCAGCCCCGGCGCGCGCTCGACGCCGCTGGCCGTATCGACGCCCCACGGGCGCACCGCCAGCACGGCGGCGGAGACGTTGTCTGCGCTTAGCCCGCCGGCCAGCAGGATCGGGAAGCGCGCGGCCAGTGCGCGCGCCAGCGCCCAGTCGCCGGTCTGCCCGGTGCCGCCGTACAGGCTCGGGTGCGATGCGTCGATCAGGTAGGCCGGCTCAACCCGACTGTCGTCCGGCGCCGCTTGCGCGTTGATCCAAGTCTCCGCCTCGGCGAGGCTCGCCGGGCGCAGTGCTTTGAACGCTGCCGGTCCCGCCGCGCGCACGGTCTCCGGCGTTTCGTCGCCGTGCAGTTGCGCGCGGTCAAGCCCGCATTGCGCGAGCGTCGCGCGCACGCGCTCCGGCGTTTCGTTGACGAAGACGCCGACAGCCAGAAATGCGCGCCCGGCAAACTCCGTGCGCAGGCGAGCGATGATACTGGCGGCGGACTCGGGCGCGACGCAGCGCGGGCTCGGCGGGTAGAAGTTGAAACCGAGCAGGTCGGCGCCGGCATCGAGCGCGGCGCGCGCATCGTCGAGCCGTGTCAGACCGCAGATCTTGACGCGCATCATGTTCCGCCAATCAGCGCATGCACCTGCGCGGCGACGCTCTCCGCGAGGATGAGCGACTCGCCGACGAGTATGGCGCGCGCGCCGGCGCGCTGTAAGCGTTCCACGTCCGTGCGCGAGTGAATGCCGCTCTCGCCGACGATGATGCAATCGGGCGGGATCAGCGGCGCAAGCGCCTCGGTCGTCGCCAGATCGGTGCGGAAGGTGCGCAGGTCGCGGTTGTTGATGCCGATCAGCGCGGGCCGCAGCGGCAGCACACGCCGCAACTCGCCCACGTCGTGCACCTCGACCAGCGCAGCCATTCCGAGCGACACCGCCAGCGCATAGAACGCAGTCATCTGCGTATCCGTCAGGATCGCCGCAATCAAGAGGATGGCATCGGCGCCCGCTGCGCGCGTCTCGAAAATCTGCGCCTCGTCGACGATGAACTCTTTGCGGAGGATCGGCAGATCAACGGCCTGCCGTACTGCGCGCAGATCGTCGAGCGTGCCTGCGAAGAACTGTTCGTCGGTCAGCACGGAGACGCAGGCTGCGCCGGAGACCGCATACGCGCGCGCCGTCTTGGCCGCATCGAGGTTGGCGCGGAACACGCCTTTGGACGGCGACTTGCGCTTGACCTCGGCGATCAGGCACACGCGCCCGAACGGATCGCGCAGTGCGCCGGCAAAGTCTCGCGAGCGCGGCGCGACCGCGGCGGCGGCCTGCAACTGCGCCAGCGTGGCGCGCGCGCGCAAGGCAGCTACTTCAATCCGCTTCTGCGCCACAATTTCGTCGAGAATCAACAGAGAACTCCCAACTCCCAAGCCCCAAATCCCAAGACCATATTCCAATTTTTAAGCCCCGGCGGCGCAGCACTGTGCGAAAGCGGCTCCTGAGCCTTGATACCTGACACCTGATGCCTGACACCTGATACCTGACACCTGACACCTGACACCTGATCCCTGACCCCCGATCCCCGATCCCTGATCCCCGATCCCCGTTCTACGCCGGTTTCGGAAATTGCGCGGTAAATACGATCAGCGCGTCGAGCTTCTGCAAGGCACGGCCGGAGTCGAGCGAGTCGGCGGCGATGATCAGCCCAGCGCGCAGATCAGGCGCGGCACTGGCGGCCGTCAAGGCGGCGGCGGCGTTCAGCAACACGGTGTCGCGGCGCGGGCCGCGCTCGCCGCCGAGAATGCGGCGCGTGATCACGGCGTTCTCCTCGGGTGTGCCGCCGCGCAGGTCGTCGAGCGTGGCGCGCGGCAGCCCCAGCTCCTGCGGGTCGAGCTCGAACTCGCTTAACTGCTCGCCGCGAAATGCCGTGACGTGGTTCGGGCCGATGGTGCTCAACTCGTCGAGCCCGCCCGCGCCGTGCACGACATACGCGGCCTGCCCGCCCAGCCGCTGCAAGACCTCGGCCATCGTTCGCGTCAGGCGCGGATCGTACACGCCGACCAACTGGATCTGCGCGCCGGCCGGGTTGGCCAGCGGTCCCAGGATGTTGAAGACGGTGCGGATGCCCATCTCGCGGCGCGGACCGATGGCGTGGCGCATGGCCGGGTGCAGGTTGGACGCGAAGAGGAAGCCGATGCCGACCTCGTCGATGCAGCGCGCGATCTGCTCCGGCGCCAGTGTGATATTCACGCCGAGCGCGTTCAAGACGTCGGCGGCGCCCGCCTTGGATGACACCGCGCGGTTGCCGTGCTTGGCGACGGCGAGCCCCGCGCCTGCGACGACGAACGATGCCGTCGTGGAGATGTTGTAGGTGTGCGCGCCATCGCCGCCGGTGCCGACCACATCGACCAGCGGCGAGGTATGCGGGCGCACGTGAATCGCGTTGGCGCGCATCGAGCGCACGCAGCCGGCGATCTCCTCGGCCGTCTCGCCTTTGATGCGCAGCGCCGTCAGAAACGAGCCGATCTGCGCCGGCGTCGCCTCGCCCGTCATGATCTCGTTCATCACCGACTCGGTCTCGTCGGCCGACAGGTGCTTGCCGGTTACCAGATGTCCAATCGCTTCGCGTATCATGTTGCGTCCTCGCCCTGCGGCCGGCTGCGTGCCGCGCCGCGAACAAAAAACCTCTCGCCCGACCGGGACGAGAGGTTATTCGTGGTGCCACCCTGATTTGCCGGCGCACATAGCGCGCCAGCCTTGGTTCCCGGATAACGGCGGGATTCCGTTTCGGATAGTTGCCCCGCAGGGGCTTTCACCGTCTGGCTCGCGGGTCCATTGGCTGCCCGTCACGCCGCCGGATTCGCACCCTTCATCCGGCTCTCTGTGGCGTGGCATGGGAAGCTACTTGTCCCGGTCAGTGCCTTGCACTATTCAGTTGGGCAGAATTATAGGGGCGACGCCGCCATTCTCCAAACGCCGGGCTAGCGTGCCCAGAGCGCCCACAGGTGCGGCAGAAAGATCGCCGCGCCCACACCGATGCCGGCCAGTGCCGTCAGCAGCACCGCGCCCGCCGCGGCGTCTTTGGCGATCTTGGCGAGCGGGTGATAGCCGGGGCTGGCCAGGTCCACGATGCTTTCGGCGACCGTGTTCATCGTTTCGGCGGCGAACACCATGCCGATCGTCAGCGCGACAATGGCCCACTCGATGGCGCTGAGCCCGAGCCAGATGCCGACGACCGCGACGATGGCGCCGGCCAGCAAATGCACGCGCATGTTGCGCTGCGAGCGCACGGTGTGCGTGATGCCCGCGACCGCGAAGCGAAAGCTGCGTACAAATGCCTTTAATGAGGCGCCCACCATTTCTAACCCATCTCAACACAAAGGCACAAAGACACAAAGAATGAATTAAAGATCGTCTTTGTGCCTTTGTGTCTTAGTGTTGAAAAAGCTGCCCTGGGAATATGCATATCGTGCATTGTGCCGGCGTTTGTCGGGTTCTACTTGCGCATTGCGCGCGCCTGCACGGTATCCATCGCTTGTTTCTGTGCGGCCGTGCCGTGGTCGTAACCGATCAGGTGCAGGACGCCGTGTGTGACGAGCAGTTCGACCTCGCGTATGAGCGCATGCCCGGCCGCGCGCGCCTGGCGCGCCGCCTGTGGCAGCGCCACGATGATATCGCCCAACTGCGTGTCGGCGGTTGGCGCCGGGGCAAAAAAGCTGATCCCTTCGAGGGACGGGAAGGAAAGCACATCGGTCACATAGTCGTCGCCGGCGTAGCGCGCATTGAGTCGCCGTATGGCGTCATCGCTGACGAAGGCGACCGAGAGCGCGAAGCGACCGCGCCGCCGCGCGGCCAGCAGCGCGCGCCTTGCGGCCAGCCGTATGTGCCGGTCGGGCACTGTCCTGCATGACGCCGCGTTGTGGCTCACCGTGAGCCGCAGGCGGAGTGCGCTACTCTTCGCGGGCCGGAACGTTGCGGCTTTCAAGCCAGATGCCTCGCGGCGGTTCGGGAAGCGGCTCGCGGCTGTCGCTCGGATAGGTGATGCGCGGGTGGAACTGCCCCTGCAGGATCTCGTGAAACGCCTGCCGGATGTGGCCGAGGTCGCGCAGGCGCAGGTTGCTGTCGTCGAGCTCGCCCGCGGCCAGCCGCTCGCGGAAGATCTTCTGCAGGATCTCGTCCAGTTCCTCGGCGGTGGCCGGGCGCAGGGCGCGCACCGTCGCCTCGGAGCCGTCGGCCAGCATGACGATCGCGGCTTCGCGCGTCTGCGGCCGCGGGCCGGGGTAGCGGAAGAGCGATTCGTTGACCTCGCCGTTCGGCGACTGCATGCGCGCGCGGTGGTAGAAGTATGCTGCCAGCATGGTGCCGTGGTGCTGCGCGATCACGTCGACGATCGGCCGGGGCAGGCGGTGCTTGCGCGCCAGCGCGATGCCGTCGGGCACATGGCTGATGACGATGCGCGCGCTCTCGACCGGGTCGTTGAGCTCGTCGTGCGGGTTGTCGCGGTCGATCTGGTTCTCGATGAAGAAGTACGGCTGAACCGTCTTGCCGATGTCGTGGTAGTACGCGGCCACGCGCGCCAGCAGGGGGTCGGCGCCGATCAACTCGGCGGCGCGCTCGGCCATGTTGCTGATCAGCAGCGTGTGATGATACGTGCCGGGCGCCTGCAGGAGCAGCTTGCGCAGCAGGGGGTGCGTCGGCCGCGAGAGGTCCATCAGTTGTACCGGCGTCGTAATATCCAGGTAATGCCCGGCCAGCGAATAACCGGCCAGCGCGAGGCTGACGGACAGGATCGAGTTCAGGAGCCCCGCGCCGACCAGCAGCGCGATCTGCAGGCCTTCGGTCGGTGGATTGGGGCCGATGAACGCGGCCATCACGGCCCAGTTGGTGATCGTGATGACCAACCCCGCGCCGGCGAAGGCGTTCAGCCGCTCGATCCGGTTGACGCTCACCGCACCCATCACCGAGCCGGCGATCACGTAGGCGATCGTTTCCAGCGCGCGCGCGTCGCCGGCCAGTTGGCCGATGATGAGGCTGAGGCACATCATCACCGCGACCGCGCTCGGCGCGCCCATGAACAGCGCCAGCGTCATTGCCATGGCCGGCATCGGCAGCAGGTACGCCTGCGCCGCGCCGCCGGGCACCATCAACTTGGCCGCGAAGACCAATGCGGTGGACAGCGCCAGAATCAGGCTGATGCGCCGCCACTGTCCCCATATGTCAGGCGGCTGGGTCATGAAGTAGAACGCCAGCACGGCGCTCAGCAGCCCGGCCAGCAGGCCCTGCCCGGCGATCTCGCGCAGGCCGCCGCGCGTCTGCAGCAACCCCAGTTGCTCCAGCGCTTCGATCGTGCCGGTCGTGATGACTTCACCTTCGCGCAGGACCGTTTCATCCTGCCGGATGGTGATGGAGACGGGCGGGACGGCGCGGCGCGCTTGGTCCCGCAGCGCGGTGGTGCGCTCCGGGTTCGGCAGGCTGTTCGCGACGACGAATCCGCGCGCCAGCTCGCTGACCAGCACCGTCTCGTCGGTGTTCAGTTCGCGGGAAACGAAGCGGCGCAAGGAGGCCCGCGCATCGCCGACCTGCTCGGGACGCACTTCGGAGCGCATGACCTGCTCCAGCGCGCCGAGCGATTCGCGCGCGATCAGCGCCCAGCGCGCGTCGTCCGTGGCCAGCGTCTGGCTCAGCACTGCATTGGACAGCGACAACTCGGGCAGGTCGCCGATCTGGCGCTGCTTGTCGGCAAACGTCAGGTACGGGTCGTGGCGCAGCGAGTCGAGGTAGTTGAGCACCGACTGCGCGCGCGTCAACTGCTGCCGCCCGATCTGGGGGTCTGGCGCGTCGTACACGTCCGTGATCGCCGCCGCGGCCTTGTCCTGCGCCTCGCGCGTGCGCGACGCACTATTGTACGTGAGCGAGCGCGGCGCGCTGATGCGCACGCGGCTGACCTCGCCGGCCTGCAGGGCGTACTGCCGGGGCGGGAAATCCCACACCAGCAGCGCCGTCAGGATCGCCGTCAGCGAGACGAACAGCACGGCAGCGCGCGCGACCGGCGGCGCCTGCCGTATCTTCTGCATGAGCGCAGACAAGCCCATGATCTGTTCTCGCGTCCCGTGCGGTTCGGCGCTCGCGTTAGCGCGCGCTGAGCAGCTCTTTGACGACCTGGTTGACCAGTTTGCCGTCGGCCTTGCCCTTCACTTTGGGCATCAGCTTCTGCATGATCGCGCCCATCTGCTTCTCGGACGTGGCGCCGGACTCGGCGATCGCCTCGCGGGCCAGCACGGCGATCTCGTCGCGGCCCATGAGTTGCGGCAGGTAGGTCTCGATGAACGACAGCTCTTCCCGCTCGCTGGCGACCAGGTCGGCGCGCCCGCCTTTCTCGTACTCGCTGATCGATTCGCGGCGGCGCTTGGCCTCGCGCGTCAGGACGGCCAGCATGTCCTCGTCGCTCAGACCGGTCGCCCGCTTCTGCGGGTCGAGCGTGTCCACCTCGCCCTGTTTGATGGCGGCGAGCACCATGCGGATGATGTCGCGGCGGCGGGTCTCGCCCGCCTTCATGGCCGTCTTCAATTCGTCGTTCAGCTTGTCCTTGATCGTCATAGCGTCCTCATTTTTCCCGCCCGTTCGGCGGCCTCGACCGTGGCGATCATCCCGTCGCCATGGATGCCGCCGATGTGCGCGGCTGTGATCTGGTTGTTCAGGTCGGCGTCGCTCTCGGCGTAAACGCGCACGTAGTTGCCGGTCAGGCCGGACCAGTCGCCGTCGCGTTCGCGACCTTCCCACAGCACGCTCAACGTGCTGCCGGCGAGCGCCTGCCGGTAGCGCGCGCGGTCGGCGTCGGTCGCCTCGATCATCGCGGCGCTGCGCGCCTGCTTCGCTTTCGGGTCGATCTGGCCGTGCATGTGCGATGCTTCCGTCCCTGCGCGCGGCGAGAAGGGGAAGACGTGCGCCTGCGCGAACGCCATCGCCCGCACGAATGCCAGCGAGTCGGCAAACTCGGCGTCGCTCTCGCCCGGAAAGCCGACGATCACGTCGGTGCTGATGGCGATGCCCGGCACGCGCTGCCGCGCCGACTCGACGCGCGTGGCGAACTGGCGCGTGTTGTAGCCGCGTCGCATGCGGCGCAGCGTGGCGTCGGAGCCGGACTGCAGCGGCAGGTGCAGGTGCGCGCACAGCCGCCCGTCGCTCCACAGTTCGAGCAGATCGTCCGGCGCGCCCCACGGCTCCAGCGACGACAGACGGATGCGCGGGATGCGCGTGTGCGCCAGCAGGGCGCGCACCAGCGCGGTCAGGTCGGCGCCGAAGTCGCGGCCGTACGATGCCGCATGCAGACCGGTCAGCACGATCTCCTGAAAGCCTTCGCCCTCCAGTTGGGCCGCCTCGCGCACGATCGTGGCGATGGGCCGGCTGCGCTCCTCGCCGCGCGCCAGCCGCGAGACGCAGTAGGCGCAGCGGTTGCCGCAGCCGTCCTGGATCTTGACGAACGCACGCGTGCGCGTGTGCGGCAGCGGGAACGCCTCGTTGGCGGTCGGGTCGGGGCGCGGCAGCACGCCGCGCTCGATCAGCAGTGGCAGCAGGCGCTCCTTGTCGGCGTGCCCGGTGACGAGCGTCGCGCCGTCGCCAGCCGCGAAATACTCTGGCTCGATCTGCGAGGCGCAGCCGGTCACGACCGTCAGTGCGCCCGGCGCGGCGCGGCGCCCGGCGCGCGCGACCTGACGCGATTCGCGGGTCGCCTTGTGCGTCACGGCGCAGGTGTTCACGATTTGCAAATCGGCGGTGGCCGGGTCGCTGACGATCTCGTGGCCGACGGCGGCAAACTGGCGCGCGATGCGGTCGGATTCGCTCTGGTTCAGCCGGCAGCCGAGTGTGGCAACATGGATACGCATAGGTTACCCACAAATATACCACGACTAGCGGCTAGCGACTAGCGGCTGTCAACTAGCGACTAGCGGCTAGCGGGTATACCGCTGAACTGTCGGAGATGCTGCAGATCGTCATGCCGGCATGGTGTTAGCCGGCATCCACTGTCTCCATAGCCAGCGTCACCCTTTTTGAGTGGATTCCGGCCAAAAACGTGCCGGAATGACGGTCTGTCTGGCCATGCGACCCGCGGCTAGCAACGGCATTGGCGGGGGAGCTGCCTTTGGCTTACTGCATCTGATTGATCACAGGGTGACGGGTGACATTTGTCCCAGGAAACACCGTCACTTTGACATCTGGAATCCCGCCGCCTTTGTGTCATACTGAATAATAGGCTCAGTATCGGCAATCGCTTGCGCCTTTCCCGCCTACTCGCTCAATGCGCTGCACTCTGCTTTTCGGTGAGGAGTGAGGTGACGTCGTAGGAGGAATGTCATGAAACAACTCGTCATCGGTTTCGCCACGATAGTCGTGCTAATCGTAGCCGGCATTGCCTGTACATCGCCTGTCAACCAACCCGTCAACCAGCCTGCCCGGCAACCGCAGACGGGCACCGGTGTTCAACAGGGCCGTCAGGATCAGACGCAGCCGCAAGTTCCAGGCAATCAGCCGGCCCCAGACAACCAGCCCGTCCCGGACAATAACGACGACAGACCGCAAGGCAACGCGCAATTCAAGCTGACCGGCATCTGGTACAGTCGGACTGCCACGGCCTATGGCACGCTGTCGACCCAGTTGCTCCTCGAGCCGACCGGTACCTTCTCGCAGCAGTCGACCCTGGGCGACTTGCTGACCTACGACGTCGGCACGTACGTGGTTGGCGAAGGCTACATCCACTTTACGGTGACTGACCATCAACCCAAAGTGTATCGCAACCAACCGATGCAGTGGGTAACCAGCTTTACCTACTTCATCACGCCGGTCGACCAGAACACGATGCAGGTGGAAGACCGTATTGTGAACACGCACTGGGTTATGTACCGCCAGTGACCCTGACAGGTGCGTTGCCTTACTTGAAGTGAGTTCTAGTAGTAAGGCCACTGCAACACGCGATCGAGCGCCGCGGGCTTAATAAACGGCTGCATATCGTAGTAGACGATGAACGACGCTAGGTCGCTCTTGCGGTAGGCGACGTTCATTTGACGCAGTTGCGCGTCGATCGGGTTTGGCTCATAGTGCGGGTTGAACACGACGAGCGCCGAGTTCGGGGACGCCAGCACTGCGCGCGAGTAGTCCGGGAAGCGGTCCATCTGGAACTCGGCGTCGGAGTAGTCGTGCGTCAGGATCGTCTCGCGCGATTCGAGCGTGAGCAGGTAGCCGATCCAGTGGTTGGTATAGACGTGCCGGATGCCGCGCGCGTTCAGGTCCGCGATCAGGTCGTCGTATGACGCGGGCAGCGGTTGGTTGGCGAACTCGTTGCGCGCCAGCGCCACCGTGTCGGTGCTGACGGCCGAGAACAGGTTGACGGCAAGCAGCAGCGCAAGCCCGATGGCCGCAAGTATACGATTGGCAGCGAACAGCCGCGCCAGCGCCAGTGCAGACAGCAGGCCGAGTGGCAGTAGGTAGCGGGTCAGCAGTCCCGAATCGGGAATGATGGCGGCGAAGTTGCCGCCGGTGAGCGCCCCAAAGGCGAAGACCGGGAGCGCCAGCAGAGCGGCCAGCAGCAGCACCGCGTCGCCCGCCGATTTGCGCGTGCGAGGGATGAGCGCCAGCAGGGCGACAGCATAGAGCGGCGTCACGATCAGTCGCCAGTCGGGCGACCACGGCTTGTCCTTCGGCCCGCGCAAGCCGGCCAGCGCGGTCAGCCCGTCACGCCAGAAGTATTGCCAGGCTTGGTCGATGATGTCGGGCCAGGATTGGCGCGGCGGCAGGTTCGAGACGATGCCGAACGCAGCATCGCCGTAGGCCAGCCGGAACAGCGCCATCGGCAGGAGGCCGACGGCCGCGCCCGCGACGATCAGGGCCGCCAGTCCGAGCGCATCGCGCCGGGTGGCGCGGCGCGCGATACGGGCGAGCATGATGCCGCCGTACACAATCGCCAGCGGCGCCAGAAAGTAGAGCGCGATCGGATTCATCCAGAGGCCGTAGCCGGCGATGACGCCCGCGCCCAGCGCCGTGCGCGTACGCCGAGTCTGCGGTTCCGGGTACGCGGCCCGGTGCAGCCAGAGCCACGCCAGTTGCACATAAACCAGCGCCTCGACATAGCCGCCGCGCGCTTTGAGGCTCCACATCAGCGCGAACACCGGCGCGACGGCCGTCAGCAGGGCGGCGAACAGGCCGGTACGCTCATCGCGGAAGACGACGCGCCCGAGCGCATAGCTTAGTGCGATAGATGCCAGTGCATACGCGAACGGCACGATTTTCAGCGCGTAACGCGACGGGCTGGTCACGGCGAACACCACCGCCGTCAGATACGACTCCAGATTGCCCAGGTACGCCTGGCCGGGATAGAAGATCGCGAACTGGCCGCGCAGGATGTGCAGTGCCTGCAAGCCGACCGCCGCCTCGTCGCCCTCGACCATCCATTGCGAGGCGAAGAGGAACGCGAGGCGCAGCAGTGCGCCCAGCAGGACGATCAGCGCGAGAGGGGACAGGAACCGTTTCATGGTGGCGCCGGCCTGGTCGGAAAAAGGAACCCGCGAGACAACCATCGGTTGCTCGCGGGTCTTTTGGAGGCGCCGAGCGGATTTGAACCGCTGCATGAGGGTTTTGCAGACCCTTGCCTTACGACTTGGCGACGGCGCCACATGCCGAGTCTCAGACTTGAACTGAGGACACCGCGATTTTCAGTCGCGTGCTCTACCACCTGAGCTAACTCGGCGCGAAAAATATTCTAAAGCAGGTGGAGGGAATTGTCAAAAGCGCCTCGCGCATGCAGCAGTTCTCATTTTGGAGTCGGCTGCCAATATGCCCCCTCATCCCCTGCCCCTGCTCCCCCGCGCGCGCGGGGGAGCAGGGGAAAAGC
>JACRMK010000006.1:0-13640 GCA_016235055.1 Chloroflexota bacterium
CATCCCCTGGCCCCTTCTCCCCCGCGTTGTGGGGGAGCAGGGGAATCGTTCTTGGGGAGGTGCGCGGCGGCGCAGCCGCCGCGCACCTCCCCTTTGTTTTTCGCCCCTCCCCGCGAAAGCGGGGAGGGGTCGGGGGTGGGGTTGATGTATGTGAGCGAGTCTGCCTGTGGCGTCATCCCAGGCGGTTGAGCGGGTCAACCAATCGATCAACGCCCATGCTGAGTACTGCTGTTACGCACTCATGACAACTACCCAGTAAACAAGTACGACTACGTATTATGCTTGAGCGCCCGTTCGACGGATTGGATTTCGACTTGGATTTGATCCTGGATACTTCGCAAGATGGTCTGCGTGTGCTGCAGCTGCGTGAGGAGGTGCGTCAGTGGACGTGCGCGCTGCGGGTTCCCAGGCGCAGGATCAGTTGAGGTCGTGGCGGCAACTATTCTCGCGTACACTTTGCGCGTGCGATCGGCGGGGGGCACGCTAAGTTCTTCGCGCAACGCGCTGACGCACCGGTCATACTGTCTCAATGCGGCCGTGCGATCGCCGCAAAGGTAGTAGAGGCGCATCATGCGTCGATGAGTTCGCTCGTGGGCACGGTCGCGGCAAAGCATCAGTTCGCCGTATGACAGACCACTCTCATACAGTCCCTGTGCCTCGCAATAACTCATGAGCTTGTCCACCATCGAGAGGTACATATGTTCCATCCGCTCGCGCTGGCGCAACGCCCAATCCTGATACCATCCGAGCAGGAGATCATCGCGGTATAACTCGACCGCGACTTGTAAATCCCGTAGATTCCCGTGATCGAGATCGGCCCCACGCGTATCTTTTGCACGGGTGTACGCCTCCTCAAATAGGGCGACATCGAGTTGAAATTCAGCCTGCGGGTTGATGGTGATCCAATCAGGCTCGATGTCTAGCATGGCGGCCGAGAAAGGCGCCAGCGCGCTCTGCAACTGCCACAGAGTTTGGCGCAGGTATTTCTTGGACTGCGGCGTGGGCTGGTCGCCATACAAGACGCCGGCGAGTGACTCGCGCGAATGCAAGTGGGCGCGATGCAGGAGAAGATAGCTGAGTAGTTCCTGGACTTTGCGGACGTCAAAACCGGCTGCGGCTTGTGCATCACACTCGACACGAAACTTGCCGAACAGGAAAACTTGCAGTGTGGCCATGGCTTCTCCTTGCGCTGTGTGCTCAACAGGTAGTGCAGGGTCGAAGACAGTGTCGGGCGGGAAGAGACGTTGAATATGGTTGTGGCGCTCCAGTCACAACCGGATGGTTCAATAGTCCACAGATGCGGGTGTGTTGGCCTACTATATCACCGCTGGCAGCCATCGCAGCCAAAGTCGGTGTCAGTCCAATCTGCCCGGAAAAGGTGTGTTGTGAGTGCTGTGGTGGCGAGCGGCGCGCGAGTTTTACGATCTCCCTCAGATGCCGGCATCAGCATATCGGTGAGGGCGGACGAGGACTACGAGCGCCTGTCGTGCGCGGTTGCGGAATGGGATTTCGCAGAACGGCTGTCCCACTCGATTGCGAGGGCCGCTGAAGATAGATCAGCGACATGATTAGGGGAGATTATACATTAAGGTCTGATCTCGTCAAACCATGTGTGCTTCTGGCAGCAATTCTCATTTTGGCCCTGGGCGGGTACTTTCCATTGCCAGCTTGCTATGAACTGGCCCCCCTGGTGCTTGTCACGCATGCTGGCTCGCCAAGAAAGCGGCGTTGCCCTCCCCCGACCCCCTCCCAACTTCGTTGGGAGGGGGTCGGGGGGGAGGGCAGCATGACGTACTCGTCGAATCGGTTTGCGCGATAGGCGTCTGAGCACCAGCGCATGACAAGCCGGCATTGGAAAGTACCGGCCAAAGCCCAATGGAGAACTGCTGTCTGTGACCGCAGGCATTTGACGATCTGACCATCCCGCCAATATAATACCGCCATCACCCAGGCGCTCGACTGCCCAGACCAAGCCTAACAGGAGGAAGTGTGGAGATTACCACCAAGCGGCTGGAACGCGTTGACATCGTGAAGGTCAGCGGACGCGTCGACCATCAGACCGCCCCCGATCTTGAGAAGACCCTGCGCGCGATCATTGATGAGGGCCGCCACCGCATCGTCGTGGACCTCGCCGAGACGGCCTATATCAGCAGCGCCGGGCTGAAGGCGCTGCAGGCGACCGCCAAGCTGGCGCGCGGCGGCATCTCCGGCGGCGACCTGCGACTGGTTGGCCTCAAGCCGAACATCAAAGAGATCTTCGACACGATCGGCTTCACGCAGTTGTTCAAGATCTACGACGATCAGGTGGACGCAGTCGGCAGCTTCTAGGCCGGCGTTCCAAATGTAACTCCTGCGCCGCCAACGCTCGCCCTCTGCGGCAAGCGTCATGGCGGCGCGGGGCTATCCCCTCACGCGTTCCATGACAACGACGAGCATCTGCGTGCCTGCGCGCGGCGACCAGTTGGCCGCGATCGGCGATTTCGTCACGGCGGCCGCCGCGGCCGCCGGGCTCGATCGGCGCGCCGTCTACCACGTCCAGACGGCGGTAGACGAGGCGTGTGCCAACATCATCTATCACGCTTACGACTTCGAGGGCCAGGGGTCGATCGAGATGTCGTGCGAGTGTCGCGGTGCGGAGTTCATCGTCACCATCGTGGACACCGGGCGCCCCTTCGATCCGCTGGCCGTGCCGACCCCCGACGTGAACGCCGATCTGAAAGACCGTAAAGAGGGCGGGCTTGGCCTGTACCTCATGCAGAAGTTGATGGACGATGTGCGCCACGAATTCCGCGACCGGCACAATCTGCTGACGATGGTCAAGCGGATCGCGTGAGCGCCAGAGCGATTCAAAAATCGCATGGGTCACCGTGCGACCGTGCCCTGAGCCTGTCGAAGGGCGGGAAGATGCGCGCGCTTCGACCCCGTCTGCGACTCGCCCCGCGCAGTTTGCGGGGGTGGGCGGTACGGCAAGCTCAGCGCCCGTTTCGTCGGATTTTCATCATACACTACGACTATTGAATGGTCCTGCGTGAGCGCTGAGAAAGTCCACTTTCACGCCAGCGATGGCGTCCGGCTGGAAGCGTTGTGGCAGGCGCCCGCCGACGCCCGGCCCGGCCCCGCGGTCATCATCGCCCATTCACACGCGCTGCTGGCGGGCGGGCACATGCACACCCACCTGCTGCGCGCGCTCAGCGCGGCGCTGCTGGCGCACGGCATCGCGGCGCTGCGCCTGAACTTTCGCGGCGTGCAGGGCAGCGCGGGCGCGTTCGATGACGGGCGCGGCGAACTGCACGACCTGGCTGGCGCGGTCGATGTTGCCGCCGCGCACCGAGGCGTGGATCCGGATCGGCTGGCGCTGGCCGGCTACTCGTTCGGTTCGCGCGTGGCGCTGCCGTATGCGCTGACCGATCCACGCATCAAGGCGGTCGCCACGCTCGGCTTCCCGGCGCGCCGGTTCGTGCAGTCGACCCTCGACCTGCACATTCCGGTCTTGCTGCTGGCGGGAGAAGCCGACACGACCACGCCGCTTCATTACATTGAGCAGTTCCACGCCCGGCACCCGACGACGACCTTGCATGTCATGCCGGGCGCCAATCATCATTTCCACGGCGAAGAGCCGCAGGCCGCGGAAGCGGTCGCGCAGTTTTTCCAGTTGCATCTCTGATCTCCGTATGTCGCTGTTATTGCACCCTGCACCCGGAGCCGGGCGCATCACCGCGCGGTAGCCGTCCGCCGTAACCGCTTATGAAGCGCCTTGCGTGGGCTGCAGCATTGGTCGCCGCGCTGGCTGTGCTGGCTGCGGGCGGCGTCTTCGGCGCGTTGCAGCTTGAAGAGCGCAACGAGTTCTGCGCGTCGTGCCATACCGAGCCGGAAACGGCTTACCTTGCGCGCACGATGCAAAGTGCGCCGTCCGATCTGGCATCGGCGCACGTGACGGCACGCACCGCGCGCTGCATCGACTGCCACAGCGGCGCCGGTACGGCCGGCCGCGTGGCCGGGCTGCGGCAGGGCGCGTTGGACCTCGCGGCCTACCTCTCCGGCGCGTACCACCGTCCCGCGGTGACGACCGGCCCGCTGGCCGATGCCAACTGCGTGCGCTGCCACGACCGCATCTTCGAGTCGCGTAATCTGCGCAATCATTACCATTTCTATCTGTTGAACTGGCAAGCGAAGGAGCCGGGCCACGCCGCGCGCTGTGTGGACTGCCACACCAGCCACACGCAGGGTCCCAGCCGCACGCTCAAATACGCCGTCGACGCCAAACTGAACCCGGTCTGCGCCGCCTGCCACACCTTCTCCGGCATCCGCTCGTAGCCACGGCACCCGCGGGTGGTAGGGGCGTGGTAGGGGCCGACCTGTGTGTCGGCCCGCGGTTCGCCCCTACGAGATTCCAGCAATTCCTGGGTGTACCCCGGCGCGGGCGGCTTAATGTCTGATGAGAGCGGCGACAGCGCTGAAACTTCCCCGCCTGCCGGCGCGTGCTATCGGTGAACTTGGTACACAGGAGGCCACACCATGCCGCTGACTCGCAGACAATTCCTATCCGGCGCTGCGCTGGCCGCGACCGCCGCTTCCGTTGCCGGCTGTGCCGACTGGATGGCCGGGCTTGACGAGAAACCGCCGGTCACGCCCGCCGGCCTGCCGCCCACGCCGGGTTCCGTGACACCCGCCGCGACGAGCGCCGCCGGTATGCCGGCCGTCTTGCCGACACCGGCCGCGATGCCGCCACCGTCGGCCGCCGCGCTCCTGCTGTCGCGCATGACGTTTGGCCCGCGCCCCGGCGACGTGGAGCAGGTCGCCGGGTTGGGGCTCGACAAATATATCGAGCAGCAGCTGAACCCGGACGCCATCGACGACGGCAAGATGGTCAAGCTGCTTGCCACATTCCCCACGCTGTCGATGGGCCTGCACGATCTGATCGACACCTACCCGCAGCCGAAGCCGCAGGCCAAACCCGACCCTAAAGCGACCCCGGCCCCCGCCGCCACGCCTGTGCCCGGCGCGACACCGGGCCGCCCGGCGCGCCCGCCGCGCCCGCCAGGGCCGGGAGCCGTCATGCAGGAGTTGCAGGAGGCGACGCTCGTGCGCGCCATCTACAGCGAGCGCCAGCTTTACGAGGTGATGGTCGATTTCTGGACCAATCACATCAATATTTATATGGACAGCGGCGTCATCCGCTGGGCCAAGACCGTGGACGACCGCGAGGTGATCCGCAAGCATGCGTTGGGTAACTTCAAGGCGATGCTGACGGCCAGCGCCAAAAGCCCGGCGATGCTGGAGTACCTGAACAACCGCGAGAGCGTGAAGGGCAAGCCGAACGAGAACTACGCCCGCGAGATCATGGAACTGCACACGCTCGGCGTGGACGGTGGCTACACCTACACGGACATCCAGAATGTGGCGCGCGCCTTCACCGGCTGGACGATCGCGCCGCCGCGCGCCGCGCTCCTGTTTGGCGACGGCTACGTCTTCAACCCGCGCACGCACGACGACGACGAGAAGACCGTGCTCGGCGTGAAGCTACCGAAGGGCGGCGGCGAGAGCGATGGGCTGAAAGTGATCGACCTGCTCTGCGATCATCCCTCGACCGCAAAATACCTGGCGACCAAGCTCGTGCGGCGCTTTGTCTCGGACACGCCGCCGCCTGCGCTGGTGGACAAAGTGGCCGCCGCGTACACGCAGACAAAGGGCGATATCAAGCCGATGCTGCGCGTGATACTGCAGTCAGGCGAACTGCGCGCGTCGTTCGGCCGCAAGGTGCGCCGCCCGCTGGAGTATGTGGCTGGCGTCATGCGCGCGCTCGACGTGCAGATCGATCCCGCCGATGCCGACATCCTGCGCGCGGTGATGACCAACCTCGGCCAGCCGCTCTTTCTCTGGCACACGCCCGACGGCTACCCGGACGAAGCCGCCGCATGGATCAATACGAACGGCATGCTGGCGCGCTGGAACATCGCGCTCAACCTGGCGATCGCCGGCGCGCGCGGCATCAAGGCCGACGTGCGCGCGCCAACCACCGCCTCCGGCGCGAAGACTGCCGAGCAGGTCGTCGACTTCTGGCTCGACCGGCTGCTGCATCGGGGCATGGCCGCCGGCGACCGCCAGCGGCTGGTGAGCTACCTGACGGACGGCGCGGCCAATTTCGCACTGAACGAGCTGGTGCTGCGCGTCAAGGTGCCCGGCCTGGTCGCGCTGATCCTGTCGTCGCCGGACTACCAGTACCGCTAACACGCACACGAGGGAGCGCGCGCGCCGCGCGCGCTCATGCCAAGGAGAATAAAGCGATGTCTGTCACACTGTCACGCCGCACGTTGCTGAAGTCGGGCATCATCGCGCTCGGCGCGCTGTCGTGGCCCGCGTGGATGCCGCGCATTGCCTTCGCCGCGCCGGACGCCGCCCCGAAGGGCGACACGCTCGTCTGCGTCTTTCAGCGCGGCGGCATGGACGGCCTCAACGCCGTGGTGCCGCACGGCGAGGCCGCCTACTACGCCGCGCGCGATTCGCTCGCCATCCCGCAGCCGAAAGCGGGCAACCCGGCCAGCGCGATCGACCTGAACGGCTTCTTCGGCCTGCACCCGAACCTGCGGCCGTTCAAGGAGTTGTATGACGCGCAGAAGCTGGCGATCATCGACGCGGTCGGCTCGCCGGACCCGACGCATTCGCACTTCGACGCGATGGACTTCATGGAGCGCGGCACGCCGGGCGAGAAAGCGATCCCGACCGGCTGGCTGGCGCGGCACCTGCAGGTCATGGCCGGCGACAACCAGTCGCCGTTCCGCGCGGTCGGCATGGGCTCGATCGTGCAGGCGGCGCTGCGCGGCCCGGTGCCGGCGACGGCGCTGCAGAGCATCGCGCAGTTCCACCTGAACGGCAACGCCCAGGAAGTGGCGAAGATTCAGAGCGGGCTGGCATCGCTGTACCAGGGCGACGACTTCGTGGACGTGCAGGGCACGACGACCCTGCAAGCGATGGATCTGCTCTCCAGGATCACGGCGAGCAAATACGAGCCAGCCAACGGCGCGAAGTATCCCGACACCGGCTTCGGCAAGTCGCTGATGGCCGTCGCGCAGTTGATCAAAGCGGAGCTCGGCGTGGAGGTGGCGTGCGTCGATATCGGCGGCTGGGACACGCACGCCGGCGAGGGCGGCGCGGACGGCGGCGAACTGCCGCGTCTGCTGTCGGAGTTCGCGCAGGGCATCCACGCGTTCTACATGGACATGGGCGACCGCATGAACCGCACGACGATCGTCAGCATGTCGGAGTTCGGGCGCCGCCTGCAGGAGAACAACAGCAAGGGCACCGACCACGGGCACGGCAACGTGATGTTCGTGATGGGCGGCAACATTCGGGGCGGGCAGGTGTACGGCGACTGGCCGGGGCTGGCCAGGGACAAGCTGTACGGGCCGGGCGACCTCGCCATCACGACCGACTTCCGCGACGTGCTCGGCGAGATCGTGAAGAACCGGCTCGGCAACGCGAAGCTCGACGCGATCTTCCCGGGCTACAAGGACTACAAGTTCCGCAACCTGACGACGCCGTTGACGGCGCAGAACGTCCTGCCGCACCCGGCCGAGCTTGCAGCGCGCATGGCCGCGCCCGTCGGCGGCTAAAACAAAAGCCACCAATGAGGGTGTCATCCTGAGCGCGCAAGCAAGGCGTAGCATCCATCCACGACGCTGCGCGCGCGAAGGACCTGAAATCTGCGATCGGCTGCGCCATCACGGACTGCGTACGCCGCAATCTGAGATGCTTCACGCGCGCAACGTACAGGACGGGCATGCCTTCGCGTTCAGCACGACAAGTTCACAGCGACACTATCCGACACGGAGGCACAGCGAACAACTTGCGGTAATTTCGCTGAGGGTGTCATCCTGAGCGCGCAGGCAAGGTGTTGCATCCATCGACGGTGCTGCGCGCGCGAAGGACCTGAAATCCGCGATCGGCTGCGCCATCACGGATTGCGTCAGCCGCGATTTGAGATGCTTCACGCGCGCAACGCGCGGGACAGCATGGGCATGCCTTCGCATTCAGCACGACAAGTTCACATCGACACTATCCGACACGGAGGCACAGCGAACAACTTGCGGTAATTTCGCTGAGGGTGTCATCCTGAGCGCGCAGGCAAGGTGTTGCATCCATCGACGGTGCTGCGCGCGCGAAGGACCTGAAATCGATCGGCTGCGCCATCACGGACTGCGTACGCCGCAATCTGAGATGCTTCACGCGCGCAACGTACAGGGCAGGACGGGCATGCCTTCGCGTTCAGCACGACAAGTTCACATCGACACTATCCGACACGGAGGCACAGCGAACGGCTTGCGACAGTTTCGCTGAGGGTGTCATCCTGAGCGCGCAAGCAAGGCGTAGCATCCATCCACGACGCTGCGCGCGCGAAGGACCTGAAATCCGCGATCGACTGCGCCATCACGGACTGCGTACGCCGCAATCTGAGATGCTTCACGCGCGCAACGCGCGGGACAGCATGGGCATGCCTTCGCATTCAGCACGACAAACCCACGTCGACATTATCAGGTCGAGTCGTATCTGTTTGGGATTTGGAAGTTGGGATTTGGGATTTGCTTCCTGGGGTTTGTATAATCCCTGTCATGCCCATTCCCCTCCTTCGCGCGCAGACCGGGCGCATGCTCGTCGAGTCGCACCGCGGCGCGGACCGCCTCGCGCCTGAAAACTCGTGGACTGCCATCGAACTCGGCTACAAGTCCGGCGCGGACTTCGTCGAGATCGACGTGCAGCAGACCGCCGACAGCGAGTTGGTGATCTACCATAACTACCGCGCGCCGGATGGCCAGTTGATCCGCGCCATGCGCCGCAACGACGTCAGCCTCGTCTGCGCCGGCGAGAATCACCTGATCGGCCTGGACGACCTCTTTGAGTGGGCGGCCGGCAACGACTGCCGCTTCGCACTCGACATCAAGAACGGCTTTGACTTCGACCGCGGCGTCTTTGCGCGCGCGCTCGCCCTCGTTGAGCAGTACGGCTTCGTGGGGCGCGCGGTCTTCGTTGCATGGGACCATGCCGGCCTGCGCTTCGTGAAGGAGCGCAACCCGCAGGCGACGACGCGCGCCATCCTGCGCGGCCGGCCGGTCAACCTCGTGGACGTGGTGCAGGCGGCGCGCGCCGATGCCGTCAGCCTGTCGTATGACCTGGCCAGCGCGGAAGACGTGCAGGCGCTGCACGCGGCGGGCATCGCCGTCATGGTCGCCGACCTGTTCGAGCCGGACTTCGGGCGGGTCGCCGCGCTGGACGCCGACGCCGTGACGTACGGCGACCCGATCCTCGCGATCCGCGCCCTGCGCGAACTCGGCGCGCGTTAGCGCAATACGTTAGTAGGGACAGGTCTTTGACCTGTCCGATGGGCGGGTCAGAGCCCCGTCCCTACACAGTCTGCTAACCACGCCGGGTGCCGTTCAACGCCGTCTGCATCCGGCCCAGTGCATCGTTCAGTACGGCGCGCGTCGTGCCAAAGTTCAGCCGCACGCAGCCGCGCCCCTCGGGGCCGAAGTCCTCGCCGTCGGTGAACACTACCCGCGCCTGCTTCAGGAAGAATTCCCACGGGCTGCCCGTAATGCCCGCCGCGCGGCAGTCGAGCCACGCCAGATAGGTCGCCTCGGGCACGGTGGTGCGCACGCCGGGCAGTTGCGCGGCGACGGCGGCCGCGAGCGCATCGCGGTTGGCGGTCAGGTACTCACGCAATGCGAACAGCCACTCGTCGCCCTGCGTGTACGCGGCAATCGCCGCCATCAGCCCGAGCACGTTGCCGTGCGGCACGCTGCCCGCCCAGGCGGCCTGCATCTGCGCGCGCAGCGCGGCATCGGTGATGATGGCGAAGCCAAACTCCAGCGACGGCATGTTGAACGTCTTGGTCGGCGCCATCAGCGTCACCGTGCGCCGCGCCACCTCCGGCGCAATCGTTGCGATCGGCGTGTGCTGCGTTCCGCCGAGCAGCAGGTCGGCATGCACCTCGTCCGAGCAGATGACGATGTTGCGCCGCTCGCAGATCGCCGCCATGCGCCGCAGTTCGTCCGGCGTAAAGTCGCGCCCGGCCGGGTTGTGCGGGTGGCAGAGGATGAACAGGCGCGTGCGCGGCGTGATCGCCGCCTCGAACACGTCGAAATCGATCTCGTAGCGCACCGTGCTGCCCTGCGTCACGAGGCGCAGCGGCGCGGATTGCAGCACGCGGCCCTGGTTGGCCGGCGCTTTCAGGATCGGGCCGAACAGCGGCGTCTGCACGAGCACGCCGTCGCCCGGTGCGCCGACCGCGCGCGTCACCAGGTTGAAACCGACGACCAGATCCGGCAGGAACACGATCTGCTCCGGCTCGATCACCCAATCGTACAGGCGCGCCATGCGCTCGCAGATCACCTGCTTGACGCGCGCATCCAGCGGCCACTCGTAGCCGAAGATCGGGTGTTGCACGCGCGCCTGGATCGCCTCGATGACGGCGTCCGGCGCGGCGAAGTCCATGTCGGCGATCGACATCCCGATCACGTCGCCGGGGTAACGGTTCCACTTCTCACTGGTGCCGGTGCTGCGGCGGTCGATGATGCGGTCAAAGTCGATGGACATGGGGCGTTCTCCTAAAATTGTAAGCGCTCAGTCCCGTTTGTCATTGCGAGCGGTTTTTGCGAAGCAATCTCCACTCTGGTTGGGCAAGCGCGCTGCACGGAGATTGCTTCGTCGCAAACAACGTTCCTCGCAATGACGGCTGAACGGTTACCTAAAATTTACCGTGAATAACACGAATAGGAATCCGGATTCTCTTGGTGTTCCTTTGTGTGCTTTCGTGGGAAAAAAGATTCGTGTAGATTCGCGTTATTCGCGGATTCGCTTTAAGAGTGGTGGCACCCCCATAGTATATGAATTCCCGCACTCGCCGAAATATGGTAAAGTGATGACAGCCTGCCGGAGCCGTTTGCCGCCCGCGCAGCATCCGCCCCGCTATGAGCAAAACATCTCTCGCCGCCATGCCCGTCGTGACATTGAAGCCGGGCGCCGATGCGCCCCTGCGCCGCTTCTATCCGTGGGTGCGCCGCGACGATGTGCAGTCCGTCGCGGGCGACGCCGCGCCGGGCGAAGTCGTGCGGGTGCAGGACGTGCGCGGCTTCTTCGTCGCGCAGGGGTTTTACAACGCGCAGAGCCATATCCCGCTGCGCATCATCTCGCTCGAGCAGGCGGCGGTAGACGCGGCGTTCTTCCGCG
Source organism: Chloroflexota bacterium (assembly GCA_016235055.1). Classification (NCBI taxonomy): domain Bacteria; kingdom Bacillati; phylum Chloroflexota; species Chloroflexota bacterium. The sequence goes on from JACRMK010000006.1 coordinate 11,221, forward strand.
CGCGCATCCGCGACGCGGTCGCGCGCCGCGCCGGGCGCATTGCGAACACGAATGCCTGGCGCGTGGTATACGGCGAGAGCGATAATTTGCCGGGCTTGGTGGTGGACCGCTTCGGCGACGTGCTGGTCATGCAGGTACGCAACGCGGGCATCGAGCGGTACAAGCCGCTGATCGTCGCCGCGCTCGCGGCCGAACTCGCGCCGCGCGGCATCTACGAGCGCAGCGACGTTGAGGCGCGCGAGGACGAGGGCCTGCCGGAGACGACCGGCACGCTGTGGGGCGACGTGCCCGCCGCCGTCGAGATCACGGAAGACGATGTGCGCTGGACGGTCGGGCTGGCCGCCGGGCAGAAGACCGGCTTCTACCTCGACCAGCGCGACAACCGGCGACTACTGCGCGGCATGGTGCGCCCCGGCGACCGCGTGCTCGACGTGTATTCCTACGTCGGCAGCTTTGGGCTGCATGCGGCGCGCGCGGGTGCGCAGGTGCTCTGCGTCGACAAGGACGCGACGGCGCTCGGGCTGGCCGAGCAGGCCGCCCGCCGCAACGACGTCGGCGACCGCGTCGGCGTGCGCTGGGGCGACGCGCTCGAAGTCATGCAGTCGCTCGACGCGGAAAAACGCCGCTTCACGCACATCGTGCTCGACCCGCCGACGCTCGTCAAGCGCCGCGAAGACCTGCCGCGCGCCAAGCGGCTGTTCGTCAACATGACCGCGAACGCTCTGCGCCTGCTGGAGCCGGGCGGCACGCTGCTCCTGTCGTCGTGCGCGTTCTACGTCTCGCTCAACGACCTGCTCGACGCCGCCCGCCAGGCCGCCAACGAGACGCACCGCCGCGTCGAGGTGACCGGCGCGACCTTCCAGCCGGCCGATCATCTGTGGATCTTACAAGTGGCCGAGACGCTGTACCTGAAGTCCATCTTTCTGCGCGCGGAGTAACATTCATGCTGTGGCTCAAAGGCAACATCCACACCCACACCTCGCTCTCGGATGGCGATGCGCTGCCCGCCGAGGCCATCGCGTGGTACGCCGACAACGGCTTCGATTTCCTCTCCATTACCGACCACAACATGCTGACCGTCGCCGAAAGTGACCGTCTGGTGCTGATCCCGGGCACCGAGATCACGCTGATGGACGAGGGCAAGCCGGTGCACGTCAACGCGCTGGGCATCCATACGATGCCCGCGTTGCCCGGCTGGCAGCATGATATCGCGCGCACCCTGCAGGCCGCGGTGCATGCGGCGCGCGCGGCGGGCGGCCTGCCGATGATCAATCATCCCAACTTCCACTGGGCGTTCGGCGAGGCCGAGATGGCGCGCGTCACGGGCTGGACGCTGCTGGAAATCATGAACACGAGCACCGACTGCAACAGCTTCGGCGGCGGCGGCCAGCCGTCGGTCGAAGCGATGTGGGATGGCCTATTGAGCCGTGGCGTGCGTGTTTGGGCCGCCGCGACGGACGACATGCACGACCTGCGCAAGCCGTGGTACGGCCACGTCTCGCCGCCGGGGCGCGGCTGGATCTGCGTGCGCGCGGCCGATCGCACGGCGGCGGCGATTCTTGCCGCCATCGAGTTGGGCGACTTCTACGCCTCGACCGAAGTCGAGCTGGCCGATCTGACGATGGATGCGCGCGGCATCCGGCTGGCGATTCGCCCGGCGTACGACTACGCCTACACCACGCAGTTCATCGGGCGCGGAGAGCGCGTGCTGGCCGTGGTGCACGGCACGACGCCGGCGTACGCGGCGAGCGGTGATGAGGGCTATGTGCGCGCCCGGGTGTTCTCCAGCAATGGCGGCTGGGCCTGGACTCAGCCGCTCTGGGTGGACGGCCGGTAGCCGCATGGGCAGCCGCCTGCTGAAGCCGCGCCCGATGGTCGCCATCGAGCCGTGCGCGACCTGCGGGCGCGAGCATGCCGATACGCGCGACTACCGGCGCTGCGCCGTCTGCGGGCGGGCGTTCTGCTGGATGGGCGACCCGCGCGGCGAGAACGTGCTGGGCGTGGAGCGCCGCGCCTGCGGCGCACGCCGCGACCACACGACGGAGTATGACGACCGGCGGCGCTCCGAGTACCGCTGCCGGCAGCACATTTCGCGCTCCTGGGCGCTGTTCGGGGCCGACTGGCGCGCGGTGCGCCCGCTGGCGACCACCATCTTCCTCGCCGTGGCGTTCTCCATCACCTTCTGGGGCTTCATCTTCTACGTCGTCAGCGCCTGGCTGCGCAGCCGGGGCATCGGATAAGCCGTCCACGAAGAAACACCAATAATACCGTTTCGAATTGAGCGTGTCCCCAAGGGATTGTTGCAAGAATCTGCGACGCGAAAACTATCTCCGCCCTCCCCCCGGCCCCCTCCCAGCGAAGCTGGGAGGGGGAGCGAGTTAAAAGGGGATTGGCGCGGCGGCTTTGCCGCCGCGCCAATC